>SSHE01000071.1 GCA_008017315.1 Acinetobacter sp. | reverse complement strand
TATCGTGTGGCCATCGTAAATGTTGTCTTCAAATGCTTGTATGGACAATATAATTTGCTGCTTTGGTTTAGTATAACCTCTTAGTCGCTGTCTAATTTTATTATGCCACTACAGTACGAAGCCAAAGAGGAAAATCATATAACCAAGCATCACAACAGTTGTTGATGTCGTATGAGTGAAACCTGATAATATACATTACCATAATTTTTGAATACGCTGCCTCTTATGGACAAACACATGAATATTGTTGCAGATGAAAATCTCGCCTTTACCGATTATTTTTTTGCAGAATTTGGCAACATTGAACAACGAGCAGGACGGACACTCAATCATACCGACGTGGTGGATTGTGATGCTTTATTGGTTCGTTCGGTGACACAGGTCAATGCTGATTTGATTCAAAATACAGCTCTGCAATTTGTGGGCAGTGCAACGATTGGCACCGACCATTTGGATATTGCGGCATTAGAACAACAACACATCACTTGGGCGAATGCCGCAGGCTGTAATGCACAGGCAGTTGCCGAATATGTGGTCACGGCATTACTCACCTTGCAACCTGAACGTATTCACGCTGGGCAAGATTTTTGTCTTGGGATTGTTGGGCTAGGCAATGTCGGTACACGGTTGGCACGATTGGCACAACGTTTGGGCTGGAGTGTAATCGGAACTGATCCATTTGTGCAGCATAAAGACATCCAACAAGTTGATTTTGATGAACTATTGCAACAAGCCAATGCTATTTCCATTCATCTACCTTTGACGACAACAGGGCAATATGCGACGTATCATTTATTTAATCAAAGCGTATTACAACAATTACCCCAAAACACGATTTTGATTAATTCTGCTCGGGGTTCGGTGGTTGAAGAAGCTGCTTTAATTGCAGATATACAGCAAACAGGGCGGCAAGTGGTGCTGGATGTATTTGAGCATGAACCTGTGATTTGCGAACAATTATTAAATGTGGTTACAATCGTCACGCCACATATTGCAGGTTATAGCTTGGAGGGCAAAGCACGAGGAACACAGATGATTTATCAGGAATTTTGCCAAAAATTTGGTTTTATTGCAGATAAACACTTTGATAGTCAGCTCGATAGCTGTCCGCAAATATTTCAGGGGCAGGATTTTAAAACGACTTTGCGACAACATTTAAGCACTTTCTATGATATTCGTCGGGATGATGCAGCATTACGTGCGTGTTTAAAAGATGGTTTTATTGAGCAAAAAGCCTTTGATCATTTGCGTAAAACGTATCCTTTGCGTCGTGAATGGTCGGCTTATGGAGCAGAGTAGATGAATTTTCAACCAACGTGTGATATTGAAGCCTTAGTCGCTCGTGCTCAAATGTATCATCGTATTCGGCAGTTTTTTGCAGAGCGTCAGGTGCTAGAAGTGGAAACGCCGATTCTATCGTACGCTGCGACAACAGATGTTCACCTTGCCTCAATTCCTGCCCAGCGTGATTTGGCTGGTCAGCAACATACGCACTATTTGCAGACGTCGCCTGAATTTGCCATGAAGCGTTTGCTTGCCAGTGGTAGTGGGGCGATTTATCAAATCTGTAAAGTATTTCGTAATGATGAACATGGACGCAAACATAATAGCGAATTTTCCATGCTGGAATGGTATCGTCCAGATTTTTCCATCAAAGACTTGATGTTTGAAACCACAGATTTACTTCATGTGTGTTTGCAGGAGCGTTTCGAGAGTGTACGCCCAATGATTCTAAGTTATAAACATGCCTTTCAAGACCGTTTGCAGATGAATCCGTTACAGGCAAGTTGGCAGGAATTAAAAGAGTGTGCCAATCGTGTGGGGCTCAATGTCGATTTGGGCAAAGACCGCCTTGCCTATATGGATTTGTTGTTTTCTCATATGGTTGAGCCAAGTTTGGGTTTTGATACGCCTGTTTTTTTGACCGATTTTCCGCCTGAAATGGCATCACTGGCAACAGTCAAACAGGATGACGATGGCGAAGATGTTGCAGCACGTTTTGAGGTGTATATTGAGGGTTTAGAGCTTGCCAATGCTTATGATGAACTGGTCGATGTGGATGTATTAAGACAGCGTTTTATGCAGGATAATCTGGCACGTCAGGCACAAGGCTTACCCATAATGCCGATAGATGAAAGATTACTTGCTGCCTTACCGAATATGCCTACCTGTTCTGGGATTGCTTTGGGGTTAGACCGTCTATTGATGGTTGCTATGCAGCGTATGACATTCCAGCAAGTGGTGGCTTTTCCTGCGGATCGGGCTTGAATACAAAATTTATGCTGAATCACAAGTAGAAAAATAAGCTGAACCGTGTACCGAGATTGTCGGAGAGCAACATTTTTAGGCTTGTAATACAGCGTACTACGATTGATTTGGATCAATTGTGCCTGTTGCCGTACAGAAAGCTGATGGGTCTTATTGATCATTTTTTGGCGCTGAGTTGCCCTGTTTTTCTGAGCGCAGATTCTAAAAAATCAATTTGCAGTGCCTGATGCCCTATTTTGGCATGCAGGGCTTTTAGATCGATATCAGGCTCTTTATTAGAACGTGATTGATCGAAAATACTACTGGATTGTTCAAGCAACTGGTTTTTCCAGTCAATGATTTGGTTTTGATGTAAATCAAACTGAGTGGAAAGCTCAGCTAGGGTGTGATCGCACTTTGAGTGCTGCTAATGCTACTTTAGCCTTAAATTCTGCCGAATGGTTACGACGTTTTCTTCGTGTCATATTTGACTCCAAAAAAAAGCATTTCCCATGCTTATTGGGGAGTAGAATATCACTTATAGATGTGGTCTAAAATCCTAGATCCACATAATCGTTGGAGTAGAACCGAAACATAATGATTTTTGAGAGCAAGCAATTGTTTTTTTGTACCCTAATTTGTACCCTGAAATTTTATTTAATAAAAACCCCTGTAAAAACAAGGGTTTATGAAAGTATATGGTGGAGATGGCGGGAGTTGAACCCGCGTCCGCAAGCATTACGCTCGAGAATACTACATGCTTAGATATCGTCTATTGTTTTAACACCAAGCGACCCGACGAACAGGGTACAAGGTACGATTCTCTAAGTTTGGTATAACATCCCGAGACTCAATGTTATACGGACTTGTGTGCGTGCGCTTCAGTCGGACTCCCTAACCACAAGTATTCAGAGAGGCGGACAAGCTGCCCTTAGGCAGCTAGAGCGTATGATTCGTCGTTTGCGACTAAAAAATGCAAATTTGATTTACGAGAGGAAATGCGCTCTCGGCATGCATCTATGAGTTTCATCACCAGCGTCGAAGCCAATAACATCCCCAAAATGGTTTCCCATGGTAGCAGATTATTGCAAGAAAAACTAGATTTTAATTTGATTCTTGTTGAGTAATAGCTTGCAAATTGGGCAAATTGGTGTAGGTGGTGGGATTTTAATAAGAATATGATGCAATGCCTACCGCAATAGTAACATTTTCATCATTCACCAAGTTCATTCGCATGACACAGCTTTTTCTGCCCATCCGTAGAACTTCAGCACGAGTAATAAAATATTGACCACGACCAGGTGCAAGATAATCTACACGCATATCCAGTGTTGCCAAGCGACCTACTTTTTTAACGGTATCGTTAAAGTGTTCTGGACTGCCTCGTTTATAGAGTTCGACCATAGCAACTACACCTCCCATACTATCCAACATAGTGGCTGCAACGCCGCCATGTAAAATCTGGAATTCTACATTACCAATCAAGTGTGCTTGCATGTCGATGTACCCTTCAATTTGTCCATCAACGACACGCATACTCATATTGTTGTGTGAGAAAAAAGGGGAGGTATTAAAGGCAATACACAATTGTTCAAGAATGATATCCATATTTTGATAATGTTCAGGTTGGATATTTCCAGTCCATTGTTGTTGCTGGCTGTTAAGCATTTGGCTACTCTTTATACAATTTATGGGAGATACTTTTGCCCGTATATCAGACAAAGGCGTACAATAGTCGGCATTATAATGGCAATTTTTGAGAATGTAATGACTTATACGTTCAATCGACCTGCTTTCCCTGCGACACGTATGCGTCGTATTCGAAAAAATGACCAGTTACGGCAAATGGTGAGTGAAACCCAACTTGGGGCACAGCATTTGATTTATCCTGTATTTGTATTAGAGGGGAAAAATCAGGCACAAGACATTGCTAGTATGCCTAATATTCAGCGTTTATCTGCCGATTTACTGCTTAAAAAAGCTGAAAAATTATTAAATTTAGGTGTATCCAAACTGGCATTATTCCCAGTGACCCCACAAAGTGATAAATCCCTGACTGCTGAAGCGGCGTGGCGTGAAGATGGTCTAGTACAAACGACCTGTCGTTTGCTGAAAAAAGAATTGCCAGAAATGGTACTCATTACCGATGGTGCATTAGACCCTTATACTACGCATGGTCAGGATGGCATTATTGATCATACAGGTTACGTCCTCAATGACGAAACGGTAGAATGCTTGATGAAGCAAGCATTGAGTCATGCTGCAGCAGGCAGTGATATCATTGCCCCTAGCGACATGATGGATGGGCGGATTGGGGCAATTCGTCAGGCACTAGAAGCTAATGGTTTTATTTATACCAATATCATGGCGTATTCAGCCAAATATGCCTCAAGTTATTACGGGCCTTTCCGTGATGCAGTGGGTTCTGCTAGCAATCTAAAAGGCGGCAATAAATATAACTATCAGATGGATATTGCCAATCGTGCTGAAGCCTTGCATGAAGTTGCATTGGATATTCAAGAAGGTGCAGATATGGTGATGGTGAAACCAGGGATGTCGTATTTGGATGTGGTTCGTGAAGTTAAAGATACTTTTGGTGTCCCGACTTTTGTTTATCAGGTGAGTGGTGAATATGCCATGCACATGGCAGCAATTCAAAATGGTTGGTTGTCAGATAGTGTGATAATGGAATCTCTATTGTGTTGTCGCCGTGCAGGAGCAGATGGGATTTTGACTTATTTTGCCGAAGTTGCGGCGGAAAAATTTAAACAAATTTAATAAATTAAGGTTTTTTTGTGTCCATTTCTCAAGAAAAGGTGATTATTGTTGGTGCAGGCATTATAGGTTTAATGACTGCATTGGAATTGCTGGAACAAGGTTATCAGGTCGAAATTTTTGATCAAAGTACTGCTGCCAGTGCTGCATCTTGGGCAGGTGGTGGTATTTTGTCACCTTTGTATCCGTGGAAATATGCAGCAGCAGTCAATCAATTGGCACAATATGGCAAGCGTCGTTATTTGGCGTGGAATGAAAAATTACAACCTTATACGGGGATGGATTTTGAAATTGAACAGGTGGGATTGTGTATTTTTGACCAAGACCAGTATGCACAAGCACTGAATTATCATCAAGAATTTCATGAACCTGAACAAATCGCCTATCTGCTTGAGGATGAGGCATTAAAACGTGTAAATCCACACTTGGCAAAAGATTCGGCGATTTATTTCCCCCAGCTTGCCAATATTCGTAATCCACGATTGGTTCAATCCATTCTAAAATATTTACACACCCATAAAAATGTAGTGATTCATCAACACAATGCCATTACAAAATTGCTGACCACGGCACAGCGTATCACCGCAGTTGAAGATCATACAGGACAACATCATCATGCCGACCAGTATGTTATTGCGACAGGTGCATGGACGGATATATTGCTGCAACAATTTGATTTAAAATATGATATTCATCCCATACATGGGCAGATGGTCTTATATAAAACGCCCGAAAAATGGCTGCCAACGATTTGTATGAACAAAACCATGTATTTGATACCACGTCGAGATGGGCATATTGTTTGTGGTTCAAGTACATCGGACTTTGGTTTTGATACAGGGTTACATGATGATATTAGCCAGAATATTATTGAGGCATCATTGACGCTTGTCCCTGAATTGGCACGCTTCCCAATTGTCAAACAATGGGCAGGGCTGCGTCCTGCTTCGCCACAGGGGATTCCTAAAATCGGTCGAATGCAAGACATGACCAATCTGTGGCTAAATGCAGGACATTATCGTAATGGTTTGGTCATGGCACCTGCATCGGCTCGTTTGTTGGTGGAGTTGATGCAGGGAAAAACCCCATTTGTGGATGCTCGTCCGTATCAGTGTGGATGATAGTACTTCAGCATTCTAGTAGTAGGTTTGCCCAGAAACCAATAGCCAAGGAGTACCAAAATCGCATTGATACAGAGGTACAAACCCACAAAGAAAATTACAAAACTTAAGTTGTTGAGTGCTGCATATAAATCGGAAAGACTGGCATTTTGGGTCAGCATCAGCCCGATGATACCTGCGAGGGTACTGTATAATAAAAAAATACTGGCACAGCCGATACTGAGTTGCCAACGCTGTGTTGTATTGGGTAGATGTTGAAATTTTTTCACATAACGCATGGCCATATTGACGAATGAGAGAATGTAAGGAAATAAAATCAACAAACTCAATAATTGTGGTAAGACGATACCAAGTAGTCCACAGAGGATGGTACTGGCGATGAGCCAGAGTAAAAAATAGACATAGCTGGAAAATAATGGGTTCATGGCGAAAAATATTGTACAAAACAATAAAAATCATAGCATGAATTCATTTTTTTAAATTTTTTTTAAAATCTATGTAAACCAATTGTGGGGAGATGACGTTATATAGTGCGAGACCGATAAAACTGGGCAAGTTGCAACGGCATCTGCAATCATCAGGTATCATTTTAAGCGATAATGAGCTTGGTAAGTTGCTCGGTGGTCTGATTTTTTTCACTGTGCTTTATATAATAATGGCATCTTATATAAGGCATCGGGATCTTTAGCCAGTCAGGTTATTCTGACTGGCTTTTTTCTTTTGGTAAATGAACCAATAAAAGTAACTCTGTCATAAAATGGCTTCAACACGCTCAGCTAATATATTGCACGTTTAATTTTTTATGTTTCTTTTTATATGATGTGATTCATTCTCGGCAATTGAGCAATTTATCGCTAGCATAATGGTGTAGTATTGGGT
>SSHE01000052.1 GCA_008017315.1 Acinetobacter sp. | reverse complement strand
GACTTAAAGATGAGCTGCTATTCAATTGATCTACGCCAACGTGCAGTTAATGCACATATTAATGGCAAATCCAAAAGCCAAACCTGCCGAGACTTTCAAATCAGCAGACCTACCCTTGATAAGTGGCTGAGTCAATTTACAGAACAAGGGCATCTTAATCCCATTACAAAATACCAAAAAGGGCATAGTCATATCATCACTGACTGGGAAAGCTTTACTCAGTTTGTCCAGAATACAACTTTTGATACGCTAAAACAGCTTGCTGTTGCTTTTGAACAGTATTACCACAAACCCATCGCCATCAACGTATTGTGGTCAGGGCTGCAACGTATTGGGATGAGTCATAAAAAAAGACTTTCACTTACAACGAAGCGGATGAGACCAAAAGACAAGAGTATCAAAACAAACTAAAGCAATTGATTACCCAATTTGGGACAGATCGTATTCTTTATATGGATGAAGCGGGAATGACTCAAAGTGATGTTTATGCCTATGGGTGGTCACCACGTGGTCAATGCTGTCACGCCAAACGCACAGGAAAAACCCGACATCGGGTGAGTTTCATCAGTGCCATTGGGCAGCAGCGGCAATTTATTGCACCAATTGTATTTGAAAGAAGTTGCACGCGTCAGGTTGTTGAAGCATGGTTGGAAGAGCTGATGACAGTATTACCTAAAGATGCTCAAGATAAGGTGTTGCCTCATGTCATTGTGATGGATAATGCGAGTTATCATAAGAATGGAAAACTCGAGCATATTGCACAAAAGCATCAATGCCAATTACTATACTTACCACCATATTCTCCTGATTTAAACCCGATTGAGCAATGTTGGGCTGTTCTAAAAAACCAAGTCAAGCAGGCTTTATCTCAAGGTGAGGAGTTAATACAGGCTATATGTACTACTTTTAAATACTTGTAATTGTATTACGTGAAAAGACTATAGACGGTGAAGTCATACGGATTATCAGTGCAAGACGTGTCACTAAAGCGGAGAAAGTAATTTATGAACATGATTAGATATAAACAAGGTGATCTTCCACCCTTAACAAATGAACGTAAAGCCAAATTAGCAGCATTGGCACAACTACCTGATGAATCTATAGATTTTAGTGATATATCCGAAACCACAGCAGAGGACTGGATAGGGGCGGAACGTGGACGCTTTTACAGACCTGTAAAGCAGCAACTTACTGTAAGGGTAGATGCTGATGTTGTGGCATGGTTAAAAGAACAAGGTAAAGGCTACCAAAGTCGTTTAAACAAAATACTACGACAAGCTATGCTTGATAGTAAGCACGCCCACTAACCACAGCCACGAAAGGGGCTTTTTGATGTACTTCGTTTAACTTAAAGTTACACGGTAACGAAATGATATATATATGTAACCGTTCTTGAATAACCGTCCACAAAAATCTTTGGGCTGGCTCACACCGAATGAAGTTATGACTAGTTTTTATACTGTCGCACTTGCTGCTTGAATCCGCCGAATAAAACGCACATCATAAAAAAATCCTCAAGTCATTCAACTTGAGGATTTTTAGAATTTGGAGCGGGAAACGAGACTCGAACTCGCGACCCCAACCTTGGCAAGGTTATGCTCTACCAACTGAGCTATTCCCGCATGACGCACATCATAGCGTATTTCAAAATCAGGTCAAGATTTTTTTGTATTTTTAGGGTCTAAGTGTTGAAATTATCAGCAAATCATCGTGCTTCTTTTATGTTTATGCAAAGTTTATACATCATTTTAAGCATTTCGTGTTTAGAATAGACTGAAGAGAGATAATAAACAAAAGAGGTGTCGTTTATGCGATTTCTAGCGACTACAGTACTCACATCGATTTTAATCGTGACAGGGTGTTCGAGTACGACCTTGAACAGTACCACTGGGGTCAATCGTAAGCAATTTTTGATGGTATCAGAAGCTGAAATCAATAACCTATCCGCACAAAGCTATAGTCAGCTTGTGACGCAAGCACGTAGTCAGGGTGCATTGAATACCAATATGGCACAAAAAGCTCGTTTGGATAGAATCGCCAATCGTTTGATTCCACAGGTGCGTGTCTTACGCCCTGAAGCCGCAAGCTGGAAATGGGAAGTCAATCTGATTCAAAGCAATCAGTTGAATGCGTTCTGTGCACCAGGTGGCAAAATCATGTTTTATACAGGCATCATTGATCGTCTAAAACTCACCGATGATGAGATTGCTGCCATTATGGGACACGAGATGGCACATGCTTTGCGTGAGCATGGACGGGAAAATGTATCTCGTGCTTATGCACAGCAGGCAGGTTTGAGTATTTTGGCTTCGGCGGTGGGGATGACCGAAGGGCAGGCACAGCTTGCACAGTTGGTTAGTCAGGTCGGGATTAGTCTGCCTAATAACCGTACACAGGAATCCGAAGCTGATGTACTCGGTTTAGAATTGATGGCACGAGCAGGTTATCATCCGCAAGCCTCGATCACGTTGTGGCAGAAGATGATTGCCGCCAATGGTTCAGGTTCGGCAGAATTATTAAGTACGCACCCCAATCCAGCCAATCGGATTCAGAGCCTGAAATTATTACAGCCCAAGGTGATGCCACTGTATTTACGTGCAGCTAAATTTTAAGTGAGACGTTTTGCTGCAAGAGTGTGCAAAATTTGCATAAGGCTATGTTAAACTATTGTTTTACGCCATGTTTTAAACGAGGTTGGTCTTATGCTGATACAGTCGCAACTTGAGCAATTTTTACAGTCTTTGCAGCCACATTATTTGGAAATCATCAATGAATCTGCAGGGCATGGTGGATATTTTGAAGGTAAAGAAAGTCATTTTAAAGTCACGCTAGTAAGTGATGTATTTGCAGGGTTGCGTTTGGTGCAGCGGCATCAAAAAGTCTATGCTGCTGTTGCGGACGTGTTAAATCCTAAAAAAATTCATGCCTTAGCTATTCATGCTTATACCCCTGAGGAATGGACAGGGGAGCGTCCAGATAGTCCATTGTGTGCTCATGCAGCAAAAAATTCATAGGGGGGTATGATGTCTGTGCTGATTCTTCATGCAGTGAGTGCTTATATCGGATTGATGGTATTACTGCTTCGTTCTTTGCCAATCTTATTGCAGGGAAAATGGCACGAAAAAAGTAACGTGTCTTACAAAATACTCGTGGGTGTACAGCATTTGAGCTATAGTATTCTGGTTTTGTCGGGACTATGGTTGCTTTGGCAGCGTCATTTTCAAATAGAAACATGGTTTTATGCCAAAATTATTTTGTTTTTGGTGGTGCTTTCTGCATCAGCAAAAGCCTTTAGACGGCGTGGGGAAGTGTTGTTGCAACAGCGGCAAGTGGGTTTGGTAATTGCGATATTTGCTTATAGTTTAATTTTCGCATTGATATTTTTAAATTAAAATAAGGAGAAAGCAATGATTACACGTGTGGTGTTTAACCAAAAAGGTGGTGTTGGAAAGTCCAGTATTACCGTCAATCTCGCTGCTATTAGTGCATTACAAGGTTATCGCACATTGGTCATTGACCTTGATCCACAGTCCAATTCCAGCCAATATATTTTGGGTAGTTCACATGAAATGGGGCAGCCATTGCCTATATTCAGCCCTAATATTTATCATTTTTTTGAAGAAGTGATTGGGGCAACACAAAGTAAGGGCTTGTTAGGTTCGGCGATAGGCTCGTTATTGAATACGAAGCCAAAAGGTTTGGATGCAGTGATTCATCAGAGCCCATTTGCCAATCTTTCGGTGATTCCAGCCAGTGCAGAATTGGGGGCATTGGAACATGCACTAGAATCTAAGCACAAGATTTATAAATTAAGAGATTCGATTGTCAAGTTGTCGTCGCAATTCGACAGAATTTATATTGATACGCCGCCAGCGTTTAATTTTTTTACGCTTTCTGCACTGATTGCGGCTGATCGTGTGCTGATTCCGTTTGATTGTGATGTGTTTTCACATCGTGCATTGCTGACTTTGCTGGAAAATGTGATGGAAACACGACAAGATCACAATGATCATTTGGCGGTTGAGGGGGTGATTGTCAATCAATTTCAGGCACAAGCAAAGTTACCCCGAGAAATTGTTGAGCAATTACGCAGCGATCAGTTGCCAGTATTTGAAAATATGTTACCACCATCGGTCATCATGAAAGAATCACATCTGAAAAATCTACCATTGATACATTTGGCAGCCGAACATAAACTCACTCAAATTTATCGTCAATTGTTTAATGAAATTGAGGGGGTCGCATGAAACAAAAAATTGTGATGTTGATGATTGCAACGACTGCATTGATGGGTTGTGCAACAGGTGCAGTCAAACCGACCTATGTTTCACCGACACAATATCAGGCATGGAACTGTGCCCAGTTGCATCAAGAATATGCCCGTATTAGCCAATATCTTCAGCAGGGTGTAGAGCCTGAAAAACGTACAGGTATGGGTGTGGGATTGGGGGTTGGTTTTGGCGGTGGCTGGGGAGTGCGTCCTAATATTTCGGTGAATATGGGACAATCGAGCAATACCAAGCGTACCGAAATTGCCAAACTATTTGGTCAGCAGGATGCGATAGAGCAGGCAGCAAAATTCAAAAATTGTCCAATTCAGAATCCACGACCAAAAGCAGATCACACTTCCTAAATCTGCCTTGAGAGGTACTGCCTTGCAAGAAGGAGCTGCCCCAAATTTCTGCATAGGAAATGTGTTGTACTGCGTTATTTCGGCATATTTTCTGACTAAATTAGGGTAGAATAGTCCAAGTTTTTTTATCGAATTTGAGGATTAGGGACGTGCGATTAAAGATAGCGAAGGAAACCTTATTACATGTGCTTTCCCACGTGATGGGAGCAGTTGAACGTCGTCATACCTTAAATATTCTTTCTAATGTCAAAATTCAGGTGACAGAGAACCAACTCACCATTACAGGTTCAGACCTGGAGGTAGAATTGGTTGCCAGCACGAATTTGGAACAAGGTGCATGTTTACAGGTAGGGGAAAGTACCGTACCTGCTCGCAAATTGATGGACATTTGCAAATCTTTGCCAAGTGCAGCATTGATTGATTTGCAAGTCACCGAAGACCAGCGTTGTATTTTAAAATCTGGGCAAAGTCGTTTTGTACTCGGTACATTACCCGCCGAAGATTATCCATTGCTGAACAACGAACAAACACAAGGGGTGCACGTCCATGTATCGCAACGGGAACTCAAACGCCTATTTGAAAAAACTGCCTTTGCCATGGCGGTACAAGATGTACGTTTTTATTTAACAGGCACATTACTGGAAATTGAACAAAATCAGTTGCGTGCAGTCACCACCGATGGCCACCGTTTGGCATTGTGTGAAACGGAGGCTCAATCAGTCGCAGAGCAAGCAGTACAAGCAATTGTGCCACGTAAGGCAGTCGGTGAATTGCAGCGTTTATTGACCGTTGAAGATATGCCTTTAACGCTCTTAATTGGTCGTGAATTGCTTAATGTTACGATTGAATTGCCTGCCCGTAGTGAAAAAGACACCACAATATGTGTACGTTTTACCACCAAGTTGATTGATGGTAAATTCCCAGATTATCGCCGAGTTGTCCCTCGTGGTGGTGATAAAGTTGCCACTTTGGCACACGATGCCTTTAAGCAATCTTTACAACGTGTAGCGATTTTAAGTAATGAAAAATTACGAGGGGTATTTTTAACATTCAATAATGATACTTTACAATTGCGTGCCAATAATCCTGAACAGGATGAAGCGGTAGAAGATTTTGCCATGCAGTATCAGGGTGAGATTTTGGAAATGTCGTTTAATGCTCAATATATTTTAGAGGTATTGAGTGCGTTAGATGGGGATGATGTGCAAATGCAAATGTCCGAAGCCAATCAATCGGTATTGATGCAAGACCCAAGTCAACCAAGTCAAACCTATGTTGTGATGCCGATGCGTGTTTAATGTAGGGGCGAACTATGTTCGCCTAATATGAATGGTATAGATTTGATTCCATGTTATTACAAAAACTTCGTATTGAGCGATTGAGAAATTTACAAGCGGTTGCACTCTCAGAGTTGCAGCCGTTTAACGTTTTTTATGGGCAAAATGGTTCGGGTAAAACCTCGATTTTGGAGGCCATTCATTTGCTGGCGACAGGTCGCTCATTTCGTACCTATACCCCAAAACATTATATTCAACATCATCAAGCCGATACTTTGGTGTTTGCCCAGTCGCACGATTACCGTATCGGACTACAAAAAATGAGTTCGGGTGAACAGATCATGCGGGTCAATGGTGATGCAGTTGCGACACAGGGACAGCTTGCCAAGCTACTGCCTGTACAGGTGATTGAGCCACAAAGTACCGATATTATTGATGATGGGGCAAAACCCAGACGACAATTACTGGACTGGTTGATGTTTCACGTGGAACCTGATTTTTATCCGATATGGCAAAATTATTCTCGAGCTTTAAAACAGCGTAACGCCTTATTAAAAATTTATCCTGCCCCAAAACCACAAATCAGTATTTGGAATCAGGTATTAGCCCAAGAAGGTGAGCGGATTCATGTGCTACGTGAAATAATCGTAGAGCGTTGGCAGGACGATGTAAAACAGGAATTGCAGCATTTACTGCCCGATGTAAATATCGAATTGGAATATTATGCTGGTTTTTCTACCGAGTTGGGTTTGGCGGCACAACTGGAACAAGATGTGTCGAAAGACCTCGAACGACGTACCACACAACATGGTGTACATCGTGCCGATTTACGCTTAAAAACAGCCATGGGCTATGCCGATGATGTACTCTCACGAGGGCAAAAAAAGCTATTAATTGTTGCTTTAAAACTGGCTCAAATCACCATGTTAAATAGGTTGAATAAGGAAACTGTGGTATTATTGGATGACCTTACCGCAGAGCTGGATGCACAGGCACAACAGCGACTTATCAGTCGTTTACATCAGCTGGGGAGTCAGGTGTTTTTAACCACTTTAGACCAGCAATCGGTGCAGTCGTTTTTGGATACGCAGGATATGGCATATCAGTTGTATCAAGTTAAATTTGGGCAGGTCAGCCCAGTTTAGACGTTAATTTTTTAAGAATGAATAGCCATTATTTAGGGAGTCGTCATGAGTTCAGAACAACAATCTGCCTCTAGCAATGAAGAACAAGTTATCGAAGAAAAGGCTTATGATTCCTCTAGCATTAAAGTTTTACGTGGTCTGGATGCGGTGCGTAAACGTCCAGGCATGTATATCGGCGATACCGATGATGGTACAGGCTTACATCACATGGTGTTTGAAGTGGTGGACAATGCCATTGATGAAGCCTTAGCAGGACACTGTAACGAAATTTTAGTCACCATTCACGATGATGAATCCGTTAGCGTATCGGACAATGGTCGTGGGATTCCGACCGATATTCACCCAGAAGAGGGTGTATCTGCTGCCGAAGTGATTTTGACCATTTTGCACGCTGGCGGTAAATTTGACGATAACAGCTATAAAGTATCAGGTGGTTTGCATGGTGTAGGCGTATCGGTGGTGAATGCCTTATCTAGCCAATTATTCCTCAAAATTAAACGCAATGGCAAAGCCTATGAACAAGAGTACCGTCATGGTGAGCCGCAATATCCATTAAGAGAAATGGGTGATACTACGGAAAAAGGTACGACAGTTCGCTTCTTGCCAAGTGGTGAAACCTTTAGCCAAACCATTTTTAATGTGGATATTTTGGCTCGTCGTTTACGTGAATTATCCTTCCTCAATGCAGGAGTGCGTATCGTTTTACGTGATGAACGAGTCGATTTAGAACACGTATTTGATTTTGAGGGCGGGTTATCCGAGTTCGTCAAATATATCAATGAGGGTAAAACCCATCTCAATGAGATTTTTCATTTTACCGTCGATGCCGATAACGGTATCGGCGTAGAAGTCGCTTTACAGTGGAATGAATCCTATCAGGAAAATGTGCTGTGCTTTACCAATAATATTCCACAAAAAGATGGTGGTACGCATTTGGCAGGTTTTCGTGCTGCTTTAACGCGTGGTTTAAACAGCTATCTGGAAAATGAGAATATCCTGAAAAAAGAAAAAGTATCGGTCACAGGTGACGATGCACGTGAAGGCTTAACAGCGATTATTTCGGTGAAAGTACCTGATCCAAAATTCTCCTCACAAACCAAAGAAAAATTGGTATCAAGTGAAGTCAAGCCTGCGGTTGAGCAAGCCATGAACAAGGAATTTTCGGCGTATTTGCTGGAAAATCCACAAGCGGCAAAATCCATTGCAGGTAAAATTATTGATGCTGCACGTGCCAGAGATGCAGCCCGTAAAGCCCGTGAAATGACTCGTCGTAAAAGTGCTTTGGATATTGCAGGTTTACCAGGAAAATTGGCAGATTGTCAGGAAAAAGACCCAGCATTATCCGAACTGTATCTGGTCGAGGGTGACTCGGCAGGTGGTTCAGCCAAACAGGGGCGTAACCGTAAAATGCAGGCGATTTTGCCACTCAAAGGTAAAATCCTCAATGTAGAACGTGCCCGTTTTGACAAGATGATTTCCAGTCAGGAAGTCGGTACGCTCATCACTGCATTGGGTTGTGGCATTGGTCGGGAAGAATATAATCCCGATAAATTGCGTTACCATAAAATCATCATCATGACCGATGCCGATGTGGATGGTTCGCATATCCGTACTTTACTTTTAACATTCTTCTTCCGTCAAATGCCAGAGTTGGTGGAGCGTGGTTATATTTATATCGCCCAGCCACCTCTGTATAAGCTGAAAAAAGGTAAACAGGAACAATACCTCAAAGATAACGATGCTTTGGAAACCTATTTGATTTCCAATGCCATTGATGATTTGGCATTACATATCAATGCCGATGCACCAGCCATGACGGGTGCAGCATTGGAACAGTTGATTCAAGATTATCAAAATTCACAAAAAAGTATTACCCGTCTAACCCAGCGTTTCCCTGCAACGTTATTGGATGCTTTGTTGGACATTGCACAGTTCCATACCGAGCAAAAAACCGATCAAGATTATGTGGAACAATGGGCGATACAAGTGGTTGCAGCAATGAATCGTTTACAGCCAAGTTTACGCCCAGAATATTCACTTGAGCAGTTTAATGTTCAAGTAGATGGACATGAAAAAATAGCATATTTCCCACGCATAACGGTGTATGTGCATAATTTGCCACATCATTATCTACTGGATGGTTCATTATTACATTCGGCAGAATATGCACGCTTGCTTAAAAATTCCAAAAGCTGGTTTAATTTGCTGGAACAGGGTGCATATCTGCAAAAAGGTGAACGTAAAATTCTGGTCAATAATTTCCATCAAGTCTGGCAACAGATTTTGCAAGACTCACGTCGTGGCATGATGATTCAGCGTTATAAAGGTCTAGGTGAAATGAATGCTGAACAGCTTTGGGAAACCACTATGGATCCTGAAAATCGTAATATGCTACAAGTCACCATTGATGATGCGATTGAAGCCGACCGCATGTTCTCCTGCCTCATGGGCGATGATGTCGAGCCACGTCGTGCCTTTATTGAAGAAAATGCCCTCAATGCCGATATTGATGCCTAATTTAACCTAAATTTGGTTGAAAAACGGCAATACAATCTGTGTCATGCCTGCGAAAGCAGGTATCTATGACAAAGTCAAACCATCATGAAAGATGTGTAAAATGCAATCATGGCGTGCAATACTCCAGATACCCACGTTTGTGGGTATGCTGGTTTTAGACTTATGCCCCAAGCATATTGAGAGCCTGTTCAAGTCGAGTGGCAATATGCTGAGTCGTGCCAAGGATATTGCTACCACCCAAATCGGTTGAAGCAATCAGTAAAATACTTTCATCTTTAAGTTTGCGGATACTAAATAATTTTTGTTTGCTCCACACCAGCATAGCTTGTGTATCCGAGCTATCTTCATCGAGCATACGCAGACTTCTGGATGACTCTACAATCAAACTAGACGCACAGGCGGCAGCTTCATCGCCAGAAAGTTGCCCATAAGAGGCGAGAATCAGCCCATCTGGGCTAGACAATGCTGCACCATAGAATCCATTGCATTGTTCACATTGGATCAACATCTTTTGGACGAATAGCATCGTGGTCTGTGTGAGGGTTGCCATGATGGTTACTCCGTTGATTCTGATGTGGTTGAACAGTCTTTGCAAGCAAGTTTGCCAATGCGTAAGTGATATTTTACCATGGTATTGGCAGGAATTTCCGCACTACAATAGTCACAGATCGTTGCTTCATCCAGTACACATTCTTCGAAGCGTTCGGTATCAATGAATTGGTCACCGATTTGCTTTGGCCAAGGTTGATTTTTGACAATATCGGGGCGGAATTGCTCTTCGTAGGCTTCAAATTGCTGAATTAATGTTTCAGATACAGCATAATCACGCAAAATACGACGCATCAGTTCAATGCGATGATTGAACAGGTTGTGATTGACCACCATCCAATTATGTGAATTTTTGGGATCTTCACCAATAAAGCCATCTTCACCTAAAATATGCTTTTTGAGAAAGGAAAACTGTTTGCCCGTAATGCGTTCAATGGTAATGCGTTCAAAGAATGGGGCTAACTGTGCATCGGCATATACTGCATGATAGAATGTATTGAGTATCTCATATATTTTGCTATCACCGCCTAATTGCTGCCAAAGCTCTGGATTAGGTGCAAGTAAAGGCGGGCGTTCTTGTTGCTCAGTTAAAGGGCCTCGTAGATAAAATTCGAGTGCATTGATGTCTTGACTCGACTCATTTAGCCAATGAGGTAAATCTTGTTGCTCAAATTGTAATACAGTCAGGGCATCATTGTCTGGATCACTACTCAACACACCGATGATTTCATCCTGCATGTTGATGCTCATCACCGCAGCACGTTGCCCTGTTTGATAATTAATGACCCGATAAGATTCAAAAGCAAGTTGCCAGACATTGCCATTCTCATGTTCCAAATTCACAGCAATACACTGGGTAATATTATCATCAGAAGACTTGGCTTCTACCACCATATCACTCACAGGCACACATTGACATGCCAGCAAATAATTTTTACCCCGATGGGTAATCGGTAGTTTTCGGGTCGCATCATTAGATAGTTCACCTTCCAGACATTTACTCATGCAGCGGTGACAAACTCCACTTTTGCAAGAAAAATCAATGTTGATATTAGAGCGGAGCAAACATTCTAATAAAGTTTCATTGGGTTTGCTGGTGGTTTCTTGACCATTAAAACGGATATTAAACATTGCATGTTACCCTCCAAAATTGCTGATCGTACTTGCTGCCTTGCGTGTTTCCACAATCAGTCTGCCCAGATGTGCCTTGGAATGTGCGGCTACGGCCAATACCGCCACCGAACCGCAATGCGTAAGCAGCACAGGACCTTCCGTCCCATCGAGAATAATCTGGCGTAACTGCCCACGATCCACTTCGCTGGTGGCTTTGGCTGCAAGTGCTAACAATGATGCACACATTGCACCAAAACGGTCTTCATCGGTTTTACTTGACATCAAAGAGGCGATAATCAATCCATCAGGCGTGACCACAGCAGAAGATTGAATCTGATCAATATCCTGTTGTAATGCCCTTAACGTGCTACGTGCATTTTTGGCAAAAAGTTCTTTGTCGCCGCTATTACTCATGATGATTTCCTCTGTAAATAACACAATGCTAAAAGGCATACTTAAAGTAGGATATTAACCAACTTTGAGTATTTTTGTCATCCGTTACAGTGGAATATTAGACTAAATGCAGTGAATCCAAATAAGGTAAAATTTCCGCAGCAAAATCATACAGAAAATCTTCTTGCTGCTGTGATTGAATCATTTGGCGATTTAGACCACGAACGTACGCAATCGCTTCATCAGCATTTTTTTCACCTTGATAGAGCCAGAGATAATAGACCGCTAACATTGTCCCTGTTCTACCTAATCCTGCTTTACAGTGCAATGCGATACTGTTATTTGCCAATAATAAATGGTCTATATCCTGGCAGAACATAAAGGCTTCGTTAATGGTAGGTATTTCCATATCCACAATGGAAAGGTGGGAGACACAAATCCCATGGGGTTGGGCGTGTTCTCTAGGAAAAGGTTGTTCGGTGAGCGAATACAGTCGGGTAATCCCCACATTTTTTAAATAGGATAAATCTTCACGTGTATCAGCGATAATACCTGGCCAAGGTGTGCCTGCAATACGTCCTTTAACCAGCCATACAAAACCACGAGGGCCAGAAAATTGGCTAGGAGCATTGGCTTTTTCGGTACGTAACAAGGCACGTTCTTGTTCAGATAGAGGATGCTCAAGATATTCCATTGAGGTAGAAGGTGTGTAATCTGTAGGAATATCGGCAGTTGTTTTTGATGCAATCGTTGCCACTGCTGGCATGGCATCGGATGCTGTTGGATGGGTCAATACCGCCGTAGCAGAAGTTTTTTCCAGTGCATCATCAGTCGGGGAAGGGGAAGTGATAGAATCCTGTTGATCTAATGCTTCGGCAGATAATTCTGGACAAGAACCTGTACGCAAAAAGATTTTGGTCAATTCATTTTGTGGGTGGTTAAAAAACTGTTCTGTAGGGGCAACTTCTTGTACTGTGCCATTGGCAATTAATACCATGGTATCGGCAATCGCCTGACTACGTGCCAAATGATGCGAAATAATCAGCAGTGGACATCGCTCGGATAAATGTCGCATCAAGACATTGATCATCCGCACTTGAGCGTCATCATGGATATTGGCGGTGGGCTCATCCAGCATCAGTAAGGTTGGTTTGGTTAAAGCCTCACCCAGCATAAATAATAATTTTTTTTCGTGATAAGCGAGTTGTACCACTTGTTTTTGTAAGTGGTCGAGAATCCACGTTTGTTCAAAATCATGACAATGTTGTTGTAAAATATCTAGTTGTTCTAGGCGTGTATAATTTGAACGGTCTGGAAGGCATGATAGCAACACTTCTTGTACCGTGGACATCATTTGATTGATGTTTTGTACCATAATAGCAGGACGATGAGAACTCCTAAAAATATCTTGTCCTTGGTATAAAGCCGAACCCGAAAAAGTAAAATTTGGATTATGGTCATTTAACCCAGCGAGCGTCCGTAGTAACGTCGATTTTCCTGTACCTGAAGGGCCGACAATAATCGTAATCCCTTGAGAAATGGTAAGATTAACTGAGCGTAGGACTTTTTTGCTACCAATAGTGATAGCAAATGCGTCGAGTTGTAACAGAGGTAATGGCATGATGGAGATGAAATAAAATTCAGAGTAAAATAGTTGTCATTTTAACCTAAACGTTCATGAACTTCCAACATGCCAGCAATGGCAATCATGAGAATTTTGACATCTTGTTTGACTCGTGCGTCAATACGGCATATCGGCGGTGTGCCTGTCACGAACGGAATTGGATTTTTAGCCAAATAATCCAAATAAGGCTGTAAAGATGGGTTGTCTGTTTCATCAACATGCGTGATACCAATGGCCAAAGGTACTTTGCGATGGGTGAGAATGTTGGATAATGCCGTAATATAATGTTGAAAGTCTGCCAGTGGGTCTGGATTGGCATGGTTAATCAGTAGAATCAACCCCTTACTTTGTTGTACCAAAATATCCCACATAAAGTCAAAACGATCTTGCCCTGGTGCACCGTACAATCTTAATTTATCATTGCTATCCAAATGTAATACCCCGACATCCATCGACACAGTGGTATTATTCTTAAGTAATAAAGTTTCATCGGTTGCACCGACATCGGTATTGAGTACTTCAATATCAGACAATGAGCGTATGGCTTCGGTTTTCCCAGAACCCACCGAACCCATAAATAAAATACCCCATTCCATAGAACTCTTCCTTAAACTTTCCAAAAATTTTTGATAAAAATGATGATGTTGCTGTGGTTTTGTGTGTAGGTACAATACCTTGCTCGACCTGTAGTTCCATGATATGTAATGAACTTAAAAAAGTATAGGTATTATCTTGAATCGTTTGGATAATATCTTGTAATTCTGCTTGTTTTAAACTAAATGTTTGCAAAATGTACTCAAAACTATAAGGCTTGGTAGCAAGCAAAGTACAGACTCGAGAGGTATTAAACAGTAAATCTTGTGGTACTTGGCTGAGATCGGGCCATGCGGTAAGTCGGTATTGCGTTTGGGTGATGGTTTGCATTGGTGTGACAGTGTAGGGTGTGGTAGGGAATGGCGTTGCCAAAGTTTCAACCACGGTGGTATGGTGTTCGGGTCGTTCAAAACCTTGTAATGCTGTCGTTTGCCTGTGTTGCAGTGCTTCATCGGCTTCAATCAAACGTAACAGATTGAGAATGCAATTGTTCATCACAGGTTTGGTGAGGCTATACTGATAATCATGCAATAACGATTCAGATTTGCTCATCACAATCACAGCCTTGCAATGCTCGACTTGATCGAAATATTCTGGGTGTTGCTCATCGTCAAGGTCGATAATACACACATCCAAGGCATTGATGTCTGAATGAAATGACCAATGCTGCCGTAATTTAGAGACTGATAACCCCGAATACACTTTGATAATGGAACTTAAAGTTTTTTTGATGTGTTCTTGCTGCGATTGACAACCAATTTTGCAGATAATTTTATCCATATTTTTGTCCATATAATGCTATCCAAAGCTGAATATTAATATATTCATAAAAATATTATGGGTATATTGATATATACGGCTAATTGTTACAAATTATTCATTATCATGATGAACCGCACCATTGCAAAAAAATAAACTGGCTTGAACGTATGCCAAAATATTACCAAAGTACAAGCGTTTAGTGCTAGGCACTCAAGATGAATGGATTTTGGAAAGAAACATTATGGTAATTTTATCTATGCAGCAATGGCATAAAATAACATTGTGTTAAAATCTAAAAAGTGTTTTTGTTTTTGTTTTTGTTTTTGTTTTTGTTTTTGTTTTTGTTTGGCGTATTGGCAAAAAGTACCAATACGCCAAGCACAATTTAGAATGCTGCTTCAACCGATGGTAAACCAGCACGTGCTTTGGTGAGTACCATACCAAGGTTTGCCCCTTTGCGGCACACGTAGCAAATCACTTGTTGTTGTTTTTTACCACGGATAAAGACGTGAATGAGGTTTTCACTATTGACAATAATTTCCTGAAAATAATGGTGATCGATATTGTCAGGTAAACCACGTGCTTTTTTGAAAATACTTTCGATTGCAGACACGTTTGGCCCTTGGAAGAGGTCAGTGGTTGCAGCAGCGAGGAAATCAAATACCTCTGATGGGTGAGAATCGACAGTTTTGATACTCAGTACCATCCCCGAACTCAAATCTACAAAACCTGCTGCGACGCAGTCTGGTACAGCAGTCATTGCACGTTGTAATGCATCATCTAAACTCATTGAAAACTCCCTAATTGGCTGTTAGCTAATTGATAATCCGTAAAAAGGTAATGTATTGTTTGGATTGAGGAGTTGTTCCACAATCTGCAATAAATAAGGACACATTCTAGCGGATTTTTTGGCGATATACCATACAACCATGGTCAAGATGCCCGTTTAAATTTACCCCATAATTTGGATAAAAAATAAGAATTTGCAGAAGGATGTTCTGTAATGGCGACTGGCTGCTGGGGTAGGGCAACATGAATGAGCTCAAGTGTGTTGGTGTTGGCAAAAGCATGTTGTTTGATGCTGCTGATCACCTGTTGTAATTCTGCTTGAGGAATATTCAAGAAATCTGCAATAGCATTGAGATGGTATGGCTTTGTCGCAAGCAAGGCACACACTCGAGAAGTATTAGGTAATAATTCGCTGGAAATTTGGCTTAAATCTGGCCAATGCGTTAGCTGGTAATGTATTTCATGTGTGGGGGTATTATTGCTTGGCTGCTTGGGTTTTTGCGTGGTTTTTAGGTCGGTCATACTGGGTTGAATGACTTGCGGTAGTGGCTGCGTTGTTTTTAAATCATTGGCTTCGATACGAGTCAAAATATCCAATAATGCAGCATTACGAATGGGCTGGCTAAGATGGTATGGGTATTTTTTCAATAGAGCGGTAGATTTGCTCAAGGCAATCACAATGCTATCGGAGGATCGCTGAGTTGGCATTTGGTCAAAATATTGCTCATCATCCAAATCCACCACATATACATTGGCAGATTTTGGTTCGGTCGTCACGACCCAGCGTGCCTGCAATGGGGATGCAGCCCAATCGGAATAGACTTTTAGCATAGAACCCAGCATTCTGTGTAAATTTGGTTGGCTAGAGGTGAAATGAATGGTGTGGATGAGTTGAGACATAAGACCTTCTATTGATGAAATATACGGTTTTTTGTACATTATTTGCAGAATAGTGTGTAATATTTCATACTATATCAGAGTATATAGTAATCAATCATTTACTTTAGTCTAATGGTTAAAGGTATGGTTTTGTGGTTGTGTATTATTTATCTAAGTTTGCCCATAAAAATCACCATGTCATAACGTGGCTTCGACAAGCTCAGCCAACAGAGTGGGTTGAGCCTATCGAAACCAACATACTGCATGTTTAATTTTTATGCTCAACTTAGCATTAACTCTCTGTGCTGAAAAAACGAATAAGGCAATGTGATTAATGCGTATTTTTGAGTCGTCCCCATATTTTGCCTAAAAATGACGAGGTTGTGGCTTGTGGTGTTGCAGGCAGGGTGGTCGTCATTTCGATGGATTGTACACTTGGATACATGGCAAACGCATAAGTGTCTAGTGCATGGATAATACGAGAAAGTTCTTCGTGCGGAATATTCAAAAATTCGACGATATGATGAAAACTTTGTGCTTTGGCAGCAAGTAAGGCACACACTCGGGAAGTATTGGGTAATAAATCACTCGGAATTTGACTTAAATCTGGCCAATTTATAAGTTGATAGTGTAGTGCATGTTGTGGCGAAGCGGTTTGTTCGGGTAATTCCGTCGTCGGTGTTGCTGGCATTTTTGCTACGGTTTTCTGTTTGGCGAAGTGGCGTAATTCATCCAATTCTAATTGTTTGAGGATATGCAAAAGTTCGGAGTTGTGTATCGGTTTGGTCAGGTGGTATTTGTATTTTTTGTTTGAATAGCTGGTTTTGCCGACGGTAATGATGCCTTGGTATTGTTGGGCTGTATCTAAATAGTGTTGGTGCTGTTCGTCATCTAAGTCAATAATACACACATCTAGCACATCGGTTTGTGCGGTAAAGTTCCAGTCATATTTGAGCTGTGATGCGGAAAAGCCGTTATAGACCCGAATCATTGAACTGAGCATTTTGGGTAGATTGGTTTGGTTCGATTTGCAGCCAATCGTACATGCGATTTTGTCCATTATATTTCTCCTTGTCCATCGTGGCAGCCATGCCCCATCAACCCACGTTTGTATTTTTAATATCTGTACAACGTACCTCAATTCTTAGCTGATCACTCGGGATTGTCAAGCGATGGTTTTTGTTTTTTTACAATTTGTAATAAGATTCAATTTAATTAACTCATTGGTTTATTATATATTTTTATTAAATGTATTTGTAATACATCTTTTTATGCATTGCAGATAGATGGGGGATGAAGTAAAGAAAAACGCACGAAAATACGTGCGTTGTCCGTTTGATTGGCATAGGGGAATCGTTAGCTGGGTTCTGCCAAAATATCATGCAAAGTTTGATCTCGTTGAAACATGACAACAGCATAGGAGCAAATCGGAATGACTTTGATATGTTGTTCACGTGCAAAGGTGATGGCTGCATCAAACAGTTGTTTGGCGATACCTTGACCACGCAAAGTGTGATCAACAAAAGTATGGTCGATACTGATGCAATCGGCAGTATTCCAAAAATAGGTCATCTCTGCGATACGTTCGCCTTGTTCGGAGAGTAGAAAAAATGCTCCTGTTTGGCGGTCGTCCTGATGTTGGATGTTCATAATCATTCATTCAAAGCATATATTGTGAAAATATACTAAACAATTTTTTTTGATACTTCATTAAATATTCGTCTTAGGGATGAAATAGTGATTTGAAGGGGGCACATTCAAGCCACAAATGCGACAGTGTAAAAATTAAACATGAAATACCTTGGTTTTGACAGGCTCAACCTATTGTTGATTGAAGCTATTTTATAACTGGGGGCTTTGGTGGGCTCACTTAAGCAAAATACTTTACAATCTAACAAAAAAGTAAGCAATGTGAAACAGGTGTCCCACACCTTTTAAAAATGAGCAATAAAATTCCATCATGCCTGCGTAGGCAGGCATCTAGGGTTGAATTCACAATAATTTACTCAACAAACAAAATAAATCTTAACTCTGCAACAATCGCATTAGATTTTTATAATCTTCATTAAAAGCAGGATCTTCGGCACATAAACTTTGAACTTTTTCACAAGCGTGCATCACGGTACTATGGTCACGTCCACCAAATGCCATACCAATCTCAGGGAAGCTATCCCCTGTTAATTCTCGCGCCAAACCCATCGCCAACTGACGTGGACGAGCATAAATTCGAGTACGCTTTGGACCAGTTAATTCTTTTAATGGAATACGGAAATATTCACTCACCACACGCTGGATATTTTCCACACTAATGGTTCTGGCACGAATCGCCAACACATCTTTTAAAGATTCTCGCACCACATCCAGATCAATCGGTGTACCTTTAAAGCGAGCAATCGCCACGACTTTATTCAATGCACCTTCAAGCTCACGTACATTTGCCACCACTTGCTGAGCTATAAACAAAGCACAATTTCGTGGTAAATCCACCTCATTACTTTCTGCTTTTTTCAACAAAATTTCGATACGTGTCTCTATATCAGGCGGCTCTACCCCTACCGATAACCCCCATGAAAAACGAGAGACTAGACGAGCATCTAACTCTGTCAGCTCTTTGGGATAGCGATCAGAAGTTAGAATAATCTGTTTAGATTCATCCATTAAGGCATTAAAAGTATTAAAAAACTCCACCATACTAGCTTCTTTACCTGCCAGCAAATGAATATCATCTACCAGCATTAAATCCAGCGAACGACAATTTTTCTTAAACTCATCAATTTTGCCACGTTGTAAAGAACTCACAAAATCCTGTACAAAATCATCCGCCCTCATATACATCACACGTGCATTGGGACGTACCTGTAACAAGGCATTGCCTACTGCGTGCATCAAATGCGTTTTCCCCAAGCCAGTCGGACCATAGAGAAACAATGGATTATGTTGTGGTGCACCAAGCTGAGTTAAAACTTTACGACATGCTTCCGCTGCCATCTGATTGGAACGCCCTTCAACAAATAATTTAAAATTAAACAATGGATTCAGTGGACGTTTTTTTGCATTTTTTACTGGAACGTCTTGTGCTGTCTGTTCAGTCACACGTGCCACAGGTGTAGTAGATGTCAGTGCGGCTGTCGTCGTGGCAGGCATTTTAGCAACAGCAATCACCTCACCTGGACGAGAATCAACCAATACCTCAACTTGACAAACCTCACCTTGTGAAATCTGTTCTGCCAAAATTGAAATTAATTCCAGATGGTTTTTTTGGATATAATTTGTCCAATACGGATTAGGTGCAAACAACTTGAGTGTATCGCCAACCTGTTCTGCATGTAAAGGACGTATCCACATTGCAAAGACATTATCAGACAATTCCTGCCGCAAACGTACTAAGCATTCATCCCACAGCATAGCCCTATCCTTAATTCAGTTACTTTAAATTCAAAAAACATACTTACGTACGGCAATGGGTCGCCATTCTAACCAAGTTATCAACAGTTGTCATAAGTAAAACATGCATTATCGCATAAATTATCCACAAGTGATTAAATTTAAATTTGCAATGTGGATAACTTTTAAATTTAGTTGTGGATAATTTACTACTCCATCTTATCCACAACCCAACAACCATACACAAACATCATTATCCACACCATATCTTATTCATAAATTTAAATAAAATACCATTTTCCACAGAAAAACGACCCCCTAATAATAACAAATTTAAATTTTAAATTTATAAATTTACTTATAACCTTGTTTTTAAATGTGTATAAATTTAAATTCAAATGCTTTGAGGTGCTTTACCATACACCCAGTAAACGCTGAGTAAAATTCTCAAACCACTTACGGCAACTCAACTCACTAGGTAAACTTACAATGATCGAAATCTATATTTTGCAAGAGTTTGAGGATGTGTCAATACGTATCCAAAGTAAGAAAGACCTTACGATACCTATCTTTAAATTCAAAAGATGTTATTTTGAATTTATTACAAACATGTAAGCGTGTTTGAATTTAAATTCAAACACATTAAATTTAAACCTAAAGTCATCAATGTGGTTTTAAATTTAAAACAATGGAATTTAAAACCGATGCGGTGTTTGAGTGAAAAATCGGTGTTGTGCGTGAGTTTTTCATTGACAACCGTCGCATAGCTCATTAAAATCACGCACCTTTATAGAAATGATTATTTTTGGAGTTTCACCATGAAACGTACATTCCAACCAAGTGAATTGAAACGTAAACGTGTTCACGGTTTCCGTGCTCGTATGGCTACAAAGGCAGGTCGTCAGGTTCTTGCTCGTCGTCGTGCAAAAGGTCGTCACAGCTTAACAGTATAATTACTGTTATTCTGCTGACGAGGTTGTATGGCACTTTATGCTTTTGGCAAAGACGTTCGTTTACGTTGTGCCAAAGATTATGCAGGTGTATTTAATCACACTTTATTTAAAGTGCATCAACCGAGCTTCTTAATCTTGGCAACTCAGTCTGCGAGTACAGATATCCATCGTATTGGCTTGGTGGTTGCAAAGAAAAAAGTACGCCGTGCACATGAGCGTAATCGTGTGAAACGGATTAGCCGTGAAAGTTTTCGTTTAAACCAGCAACAGTTGTTTGGTTTAGATATTGTTGTCATGCCAAAAATAGGTATTGAGCAAGTGTCTAATACAGATTTGCATCAGCAATTGAGTCAGGCATGGACAAAATTACAACGTTTGATGAGCAAACATCAACGCCAAGACAATAAAGTTTTTCCTACCGCAGTGTAGAGAAACGAGTGAAAACGTTCTTACATTGGTGCATCCGCTTTTATCAAATGGTGATTAGTCCTCTTCTTGGGCCACGTTGTCGTTATTTTCCAACCTGTTCCCAATATGCAATTGAGGCATTACATCGGCATGGCACTGTAAAAGGTGTTTATTTGAGTGCTAGACGTATATCTCGCTGTCATCCGTGGGGAGGACATGGTTATGATCCTGTGCCGCCAAAACCCTTACGATACCTTTCGTTTCAACTTTATCATTCCAAAATTTCTTATGTTTATGTATTTTGCTTAAACATAATCATTCAACCTGATTAGGGTAAACACTATGCAACAATGGACCAGATTTGCGATTCTCGGTGCCATGTTTGTGACAGCGTATCTGCTGATTCTAGCTTGGCAAAAAGACTATGGTCATGTCAAAGATACAACACCACAGCCTGTGGTGGCGACACAAACTCGTGATAGCACAGCGGATCTTCCGACACATCAGCCGACTACAGCTATAACAGATTTGCCACAGGTGGTAGAGCCTGTACAGCATCTTGCTGCGACTGCACCTACAGCAACACAGTCTTTGATTGCTGTACAGACAGATATGTACAATGTCTGGATTGATCCAAAAGGTGGAGATGTGGTGCGTCTGGAGCTATTGTCACATGACAAAAGTAAGGACAGTAATCAACCCTTTGTGATGCTACAAAATGATCAGCACGTGTATATTGCACGTTCAGGTTTGATTGGTACCAATGGTATAGACACAGCAGCAGGTCGCCCACTGTATCAAGTCAGCAAAAAGACCTATAGTCTTGCCGATGCGAAAGTGGTGGCTGAAGGTGATAAACAGATTCAGGTCATCGATGTGCCAATGGTCTTTAAAACACCTGAAGGCGTTGAAGTGTTTAAAACCTTTAGCTTTAAGTCTGGTGAATATCCGATTGCAGTGAAATATCGTATTGTCAATCGTAGTGCCAACAATTGGCAAGGTCAGATGTTTGGTGAGTTAAAACGTGATAATGCGGATGACCCAGGTAAATCTAGTCAGGGTATTTTTACACTAGGGACTTATCTTGGTGGTGCATGGGGAACACCCGAAGCACATTATAATAAGTTGAAATTTGCCAATTTTAGCGATGAGAAATTAAATACACAGGCACAAGCAGGCTGGGTTGCTATCGTACAACATTATTTTGTGTCTGCTTGGATACCTGATGCAAGTTATACCGCACAGCTCGAATCTCGTAATGTAGGAAATGACCATATTATTGGCTTCCGTTCGCCAGTGCTGAATGTGGCAGCAGGTAAGCAATATGAAATTGGTGCAACACTCTATTCAGGGCCAAAAATTCAGTCAGAACTCAAAGGATTAGCCACAGGTTTAAATCAAACTGTAGATTATGGTTGGTTATGGATTATTGCACAGCCATTATTCTGGGGCTTAAAATTTTTCCATCAATTGGTCGGTAACTGGGGCTGGTCTATTGTTTTACTCACCGTGTTGGTGAAATTGATTCTGTGGCCACTATCTGCAAAAAGCTATCGTTCCATGGCAAAAATGCGTGTCATTGCACCTGAAATGCAGCGTATGAAAGAAGAATTTGGCGATGACCGTATGCGTTTCTCTCAGGAAATGATGGCGTTGTATAAGCGTGAACAAGTCAATCCATTGTCAGGATGTTTGCCATTATTATTACAAATGCCGATTTTTCTTGCTTTGTACTGGGTGCTAATGGAAAGCGTAGAATTACGTCATGCACCATGGATGTTGTGGATTCAGGATTTATCAGCGATGGATCCATGGTTTATTTTGCCATTAATTATGGGTGTGACGATGTTTGTACAGCAAATGTTAAACCCACAACCAACTGATCCAATGCAGGCCAAAGTATTCCGTTTGATGCCAATAGCATTTACCGTCTTCTTGTTGTTTTTCCCAGCAGGCTTGGTGTTGTACTGGATTGTCAATAACTTGATTACGATTGCTCAGCAATGGTTTATCAATAAGACCACAGAAAAATCACGCGTGGTTGTAAGCAGTAAATAAAGCAAAAATTGCTGAATAAATCCGTTTAAGGTGCTACCCTTAAGCGGATTTTTTATTGCCGATGTTAAACATAAAGGAAGCTGACTATGTTGATGCCAAATACCACAATTGCAGCCATTGCAACGCCGATAGGTCGTGGTGGAGTTGGGGTAATTCGGTTATCAGGCAGTAAAGCATTTGTCATTGCTGAGCAGCTTATCGCTCAACCATTACCTAAAATGAGAATAGCGGGTTTTCGGCAATTTTTTGATGAACACGGCGAAGTTTTGGATGAAGGTTTAATCTTATGTTTCCCCAACCCATCTTCATTTACTGGTGAGGATGTGGTGGAAATTCAAGGGCATGGAGGGGTAATTATTCAAAACACCCTATTGGCTCGTGTGTTGCAATTGGGAGCAAGTGCAGCCAAAGCAGGCGAATTTTCCATGCGTGCTTTTGAAAATGGCAAGATAGATCTGGTTCAAGCTGAAGCGATTGCTGATTTAATTGATGCAACTTCACAAGCCGCCGCACGTTCTGCCGTGCGTTCTTTGCAAGGGGCATTTTCACAGCGTGTCAATGAGGTATTGGAAAAACTGATTCATTTACGGTTGCATGTTGAAGCTGCGATTGATTTTCCAGAAGAAGAAATTGATTTTCTGGCAGATGGCAAAATTTTGGCGTTGTTGGATGATGTGCAACATTCGGTACAGCAAGTACAACAATCGGCACGGCAGGGGCAATTGTTGCGAGAAGGTTTACAGGTGGTGATTGCAGGCAAGCCAAATGCAGGAAAATCTAGCTTACTGAATGCGTTGGCAGGTGTGGATCGTGCGATTGTGACAGACATTGCAGGTACAACTCGTGATGTTTTGCACGAAAAAATTACGCTTAAGGGATTGCCAATTACTTTGACGGATACTGCAGGCTTACGTGATACAGGCGATATTGTTGAACAGGAAGGGATACGCCGTGCCTATAAGGAGATTGAACAGGCAGATTTATTGTTATTTGTTTATGATTTAAATCAGGAACAGGCACCACTAGAGCTTGCAGCACAATTTTTTGCACAATATATGAATCCTAAACGCCTCATTCTCATTGCCAATAAATGTGATTTAACGACGACATCTGAGCAGATTGATACATTAGGTAATTATCGACGAGTGGTGTTATCTGCCAAAAAAAATCTGGGAATAGAGGGTTTAATTGAAGTGGTGACGCAATACGCAGGTTTTCATCCTGAAGAAGATACCTTTATTGCACGTACACGTCATTTGGATGCGATGCAGCGTACCCAAATTTATTTATCGGAAGCACGTGAGCAGTTAGTTGAATATCATGCAGGTGAATTAGTTGCAGAATCATTACGTCTGGCACAACATGCTTTGAGTGAGATTACGGGTGAGTTTAGTGCTGATGATTTGCTAGGGAAAATATTTGGTAGTTTCTGTATCGGAAAGTAACTCTAAAGATGGCGGATTCAAGCAGCCATCGCAGATGTGCATGAATAATTTCTAGTTTAAATTCATGTGTATAGCTGTTGTGGTGCTTGGTCATACTGCTTTCCGCAAGGGGGGGTGCAAGAGGCCTAATGCCTCTTTTATTTTTTGTATAACTTTTCCCGAGCAAAAGCAAACAGTGCAGGCAGAATACTGATAAAAATAATCGCGAGAATCACATGAGTAAAATTATCTTTGACCG
>SSHE01000109.1 GCA_008017315.1 Acinetobacter sp. | reverse complement strand
TGTGGCTGTTGTTTTAAATTCTCAATCATCCACTGATAGCTGTGTTGCAACATTTCTGCCTGAATTTCGGATAATTCAATCCCCAAATCAGGCAACATCCATTCATCAAACAAACGCATTTCTTGTTCTAATTTTGCTGCACTATACGGCGGAAAAATCTGTGCATCTGCTGCAATCTGCTGCAATTGAATAATTTGCTGAAATGCCTGTGTATAATACGCATCTACAGTCTGCTCATTGAGCACTGTCGAAAGTAATTGGTCACCAAAATCTTCCAGCAATAAAAAACCTTGGATTAAATCTTGTGCCACAATATGCGGTACACGTGTACCTTGCCGATCTAAATATGCAGCAACACGAACAAAAGGCGTACAATCTTCTTGTTCAGGCGGTGCATCCATCAGCATATAGGTTTTATCTGCAACACCAATGCGTGCATAACGTCGAAAACTTGCATCTCCAGCCAAATATTGTGTGGTAATGTGTTGTTTTGGGAATAATTGTTGCAACCACGTTTCTATCAACTGCTCTCTTTGCATGAAAAGTCCACCTATTTATTTGCAAAAACACTGCATTATTTCATGGGCTAAGTGTAGTCGTTTCGGATTTTTTTCTCTATGATGCAATGAAAATATTTGCGTAATTCTGTTTTGATGATGATTCAACGGTTTAAAAAAACTTCTCTCGTGCAAGCCATGCTAGGCTTAGTCTGTTTAAGTCTAGGTATAGAAACGTGTGCTCAAACACCAACCCAAGTACAGGATTATGCAAAAAACTTCCAGCAAGGTGACTCTTTTTTCCAGCAGTATTATTTGACACCGCAACAGATTGCAGAATCAAACACGCAAAATCTTAAACCGTCCAGTTTATGTTCAGGTACATGGGTCACACCTATTGCACAAGACAGCAAGGCAAGTAGTGACCCAACACAAACCACATCTATCATCAGTGCCGAGCAAGCCTATTACAATCCACAAGGTACTTCATTCTTTGAAGGGGATGTTCAGATTGAACAACAAGGGCGTAATATCCGTGCCGATAAAATCAGCATTGATGCAACGCAAACCCACGCCAATGCCCAAGGGCGAGTACAACTGGCACAAGGTGGCTTATTTGCACAAAGCGATGCTGTGACATACAACCTCAAAACCCAGACAGGCGATTTGAGTCATAGCTATTATATCAGTGAACAACAACAAGCTCATGGCTATGCCACCCAAATCAAACGTACCACGCCCAACTCAGTGCTATTAGAAAATGCCAGTTTTTCGACCTGCGAACCCAGTGTCAGTCCTGCATGGCACATTCAGGCCAAAACCATTGAGTTAAATCAGGAGACTGGGCGAGGCATTACACGTGATGCACGACTGTATGTTAAAGATATTCCTATTCTGCCCATTCCCTATTTTAATTTTCCAATTGATGATCGCCGCACTACGGGATTTTTAACGCCAGCGTTTGGCTATACCAATGATGGTGGCGTACAACTCAGCACACCTTATTATCTTAATCTTGCCCCCAATTATGATTTAACTGTTACGCCACGCTATATGGATGGTCGTGGTGCAATGTTGGAAAATCAATTGCGTTATTTGACCGAAGCTTTTGGTGAGGGTCAAATCTGGGGAGGATATTTATCTGAAGATCAACATTATCAAAATGCAGACCGTAAATCCTTGCACTTACAACATCAGTGGCAAGTCAATCCACAATGGCAAACCGCACTGGATTTAAATTATGTTTCTGATAAAGACTATTTTACCGATTTAGATAATTCATCCACCAGTCAGGATCAAGTGCATCAAGAACGTACATGGCAACTCAATTATGCCAATCATTTCCCTGCGTTAAATTCACAATTAAATGCCCAATTAAACGTACAGGATTTCCAAACTTTAGACACCAGCATTGCCGACATCGACCGCCCTTATACCCGATTGCCACAATTTTTACTCCATTATCAAGGCGGACAATTTGATGGTTTTGAATATGCTTTTCAAAATGATACGGCCTATTTTAAAAAATCAATTCGTGACGGTTCAGCCTTAGAAAGTAGCGGTACACGGATTTATAATCAACTCGATTTAAGCTACAACTATCGTAATGCTGCGATGTTCGCCACGCCCAAAGTCACTTTGCGTAGCATCAATACGTTTTTTGATCAGGATACCAAGCGTATCATGGGCTATGATATTCATGAATCTGTTGAAAAATCTGTTGCAGTACCACAGTTTAGTCTGGATTCAGGGGTGATTTTTGAGAAACAAGGCGATTATTTACAAAGTATCAGCCCACGCCTATTTTATGCTTATGCTCCTTATCAAAATCAAGAGCATTATCCCAATTTTGATAGTACTGCGGCATCCATCAGCTATGATCAATTATTTAGCCCATATCGTTTTTATGGGCATGACCGTTTAGAAGACAATCATTTTACTTCCCTTGGCGTGACCTACCGCTTATATGACCCCATTGGTTTGGAGCGTTTGCGTGCCAGTATTGGGCAGAGCTATTATTTTACCGATCGTAGAGTACGTTTAAATCAGGCAGATCCGATTGCCAGTGATGATAATTCTGGTATCGTGACGACGCTTGCCAGCCAACTGAGCAATCATATCCATGTGGTCGCCAATGCGGCATGGTTAGCCAATGGGCATAGTGCTTTAAATAATCTCTCCACCAACTATGCCGATGAACAAGGGCGTTTGTATAGTGTGGGCTATTATCAACGTGCCAATATCAGTGAACAAGGCCAACAAGCCTACAAACAGATTGCAGGCTCATTTGCACAACCAATTGATAACAATTTTCGCTTGCTGGGACATGTACAATACGATATTGAAAATGAATTTACTCGTGAATGGCTGCTCGGGTTAAATTATGAATCATGTTGCTGGGGGATGTCGATTTATGCACGGTCATACTATAATGATCTTGACGATCCAACCAAAGCCAACGTTTCTGCCAAGAGAGCCATTATGGCAGAATTTTCACTGAAAGGCTTAGGTGGTCTATCAGGCAAATTAACTTCTTTACTCGAAAATCGTGTGATTGGCTTTAATCATGCAAACCAGACTTGGACTCAACGCTAATGAATCACCCCACTCTATTATTAAAAATGCTCCGCCGTACTACTTTGGCGATTGCCGTATTAGGTTCTTCCCCACTTTATGCCGCCGAGGTCATTGACCAGATTGTTGCCATCGTGGATAACGGTGCAATTTTAAAAAGTGATTTAGATCAAGCCACTCAAGCCGTCAAACAACAATTACAACAACAAGGACAAAAGACGGATGGTGATGATACAGAGCTACGCAAAGATATCTTAAATCAACTGATTTTACGTCAGGCACAAATTGAACAAGTCAAACGCTATGGTTTAAACACCGATGAAAATGCCTTGAATACAGCCGTTCTCACCATTGCACAGAAAGAAGGTTTCTCTTCACTCGAGGCTTTCCAAAAACATCTGGATAGTACAGGAGCTGGACGCTATGCAACTTTACGCAGTCAAGTCGCAGAAGATTTGAATGTCAATAAATTACGTCAGCAGCAAGTCATGTCACGGATTAAGATTTCTGATCGTGATGTGGATAATTTTCTCAAATCACCACAAGGTCAGATAGCACTCGGCAATCAAGTCAAAACCTTGCATTTACGCATTACCGCAGCCTCTACTACGGTGAGCCCTACAGAGGTGCAACAAGTTGCCCGTCAGGTTCGAGATGCACTGAGCAATAGCAATGATACCGCAGGCATTGCCAAAAAATATAGTAGTGACACGGTGAGCGTACAAGGCGTGGATACAGGGTTTCGTGCCTTGTCTGATATGCCTGCAGATTTGGCAGCACGTGTGAGTGGTTTAAATATTGGACAAACCACAGAGTTGATTCAAGTCGCTGATGGCATTCATATTTTAAAATTACTCGATCGTCAATCCAATGAAAAAAAGACCATCGTACAACAGTATCAAACACGCCATATTTTGATTCAACCCTCCGAAGTCATGAGTCTGGATGATGCCCAACAACGTATTGAGCAAATTTATAGCCGCTTACAACAAGGGGCAAATTTTGCCGAACTTGCAGCAACCTATTCAACCGACCCAGGTTCTGCTCGTAATGGCGGTAGTTTGGATTGGGTAGTGCCTGGTGTCATGGTACCTGAATTTGATAAAGTCATGCAAAGTACAGCTGTAGGACACATCAGCCAACCGTTTAAAACGCAGTTTGGTTGGCATATACTCAAAGTCGATGATAGCCGAAAAGTCGATATGACCCAAGAATATCAGCGTCGTCTTGCCAAACAGGTACTTGGTGAACGTCAGTTTAATGCCGAAGTTGATAGTTGGTTACGTGAAGTGCGTGCCAATGCTTATGTGGATATTAAAGACCCTACCTTAAAAGATGACTCTTAAGCTGATTGCTAAACTTTATCTCGTCATGGCTGTGTAAGAGCAGCCATCTTATGCTTAGCAAGACCTGTACGGCATGTTAAGATAATTATCCCATCACATTCCCATTTTTAAAAGCGTTCAAATGATGCAGTACGTCCATTTAGGTATCCATAGCGAATATTCCATTACCGACTCCATTATTCGGATACCAGAGCTGGTCAAAACTGCGGCAGCAGAACAAATGCCTGCCCTCGCCTTGACCGATTTATCGAATCTACATGCGGCAGTAAAGTTTTATAGTAGTTGCCTCGGTAAGGGTATTAAACCTATTTTTGGTAGTGATGTCCGTATCCTTGATGAGCAATATCGGGTCACGTTGTTGGCCATGAATGATCTCGGCTGGCGTAATCTTACCGAATTGGTGTCCAAAGGTTATACCGATGGTTTAAAACTCGATATTCCCATTTTAGATAAAACATGGATTTTTGAACAATCCGCAGGCTTGATTGTACTTTTGGGGATTCATAGTGATGTTGGTCAAGCATTGTGCTCATCTAATCCACAAAAAGCTGAACCACTCCTCGAAGAATGGCATACCCATTTTGGTGACCGTGCGTATTTTGCCATTACGCGCACCCAGCGTCCGCATGAAGAAACGTTTATTCATCAAGCCCTCAAACTCGCCAAAAAATATCATCTCGGCATGGTTGCTCATAACGATTTACGTTTTATCAAACAAGATGATTTTGAAGCACATGAAGCCCGAGTGTGTATCGCTGAAGGTTATGTACTGGGTGATGAGCGTCGTCCACACTTATATAGTGACCAACAATATTTTAAAACAGCTGCACAAATGCAGGCATTATTTGCCGATTTACCCAATGCAATCGCCAATAGCTACCACATTGCCCAGCGTTGTACAGTCCATCTAACTTTGGGCAAAAACTTTCTACCAGATTATCCAGTACCTGCTGAATTTACCATCGATAGCTACTTTGACTACATTTCCAAACAAGGGCTTGAAGAACGCTTGGCGTACCTTTATCCCGTGGAAAATCGTGCCGAAGATTGGGGCGAAATTCGGCAAAAATATGATGATCGCCTGAAATATGAAGTGGATATTATCCTCAAAATGGGTTTCCCTGGCTACTTTCTCATCGTCATGGATTTTATTGGCTGGGCAAAAAATAATGCTGTCCCTGTAGGGCCAGGACGTGGTTCTGGTGCAGGTTCATTAGTCGCTTATAGCTTAAAAATTACCGACCTCGACCCCTTACGTTACGACCTACTCTTTGAGCGTTTCTTAAATCCTGAACGTGTCTCCATGCCAGACTTTGATGTGGATTTTTGTATCGCTGGGCGTGATCGTGTCATTGATTATGTTTCTCGTACTTATGGACGTGAAGCTGTGTCGCAAATTGCTACTTTTGGCACCATGGCAGCGAAAGGTGCGATTCGTGATGTTGCTCGGGTGCTCGGCAAATCTTATGGTCTGGCTGATAGAATTTCAAAGTTAATTCCAACCAAGCCACTTGGCGTTGATTTGGCAACCGCTTTGGACATGGAACCTCAACTCAAGGATGCCGTCACCAATCCTAGCCACCCCGACTATGATGATGCCTCTGAAATCTGGGAAATGGCACTCAAACTCGAAGGTATTACCCGAAATACAGGCAAACATGCAGGTGGTGTACTCATTTCGCCAGGGAAAATTACCGACTTTTCAGCTGTAAGCTGTGAAGCGGATGGCACTGGACGGGTTAGTCAATTTGATAAAGATGACGTCGAAGCCATTGGTTTGGTCAAATTTGACTTTTTAGGTTTACGTAATCTCACGGTCATTGAAGATGCAGTACAACATATCAATCAACATCTCCCTCAATCTGAACAAATTGATATTGCTCATATTGCCCTAGATGACCCAGCAGCATACAAAATCTTTGCTGAAGCCAATACCACGGCGGTTTTCCAATTTGAATCCGTCGGCATGAAACGCATGCTCAAGGAAGCACGCCCGAGTAAATTTGAAGAAATTATTGCCTTTGTATCTTTATATCGCCCAGGCCCAATGGATCTGATTCCAGATTTCATCCATCGTATGCACGGTGGGGAATTTGAATATTTGCATCCGTTATTGGAAAGTGTCCTTGAACCCACGTATGGCATCATGGTCTATCAAGAACAGGTCATGCAGGCTGCCCAATTCTGTGCAGGTTATACCCTTGGCGGTGCCGATTTACTTCGCCGTGCCATGGGCAAGAAAAAACCCGAAGAAATGGTCAAGCAACGACAAATTTTTATCGAAGGTGCAGCCACTAAAAATATTGATGAAGCGACGGCCAACCATATTTTTGACTATATGGAAAAATTCGCAGGCTATGGTTTTAACAAATCACATGCAGCTGCCTATGCCCTAGTCGCCTATCATACGGCATGGCTCAAAGCCCATTATCCTGCCGAATTTATGGCGGCGGTGATGTCATCAGAAATGCAAAACACCGACAATATCGTCTCTTTGATTGACGACTGTCGGCACAATGATCTTACGGTACTGCCACCATCGATCAATCTCTCCAACTATCGCTTTACCCCCATCAATAAAACCACCATTGCCTATGGTTTGGGTGCGATTAAAGGGGCTGGTGAGCAAGCCATGCAATCTATCATCGAGTCTCGCCAACAACATGGCGATTACAAAGACTTGTTTGATTTCTGCCACCGTATTGATTTAAAGAAAATGAATAAACGTACGTTGGAAGCACTCATTCGTGCTGGTGCAATGGATTGCCTAAACGAAGAACGCTCGGTACTCATGGAAAATCTCCCCGAAGCACTACAGGCAGCAGAACAAGCACGCCAGAATCGTGAAACAGGCATTATGGATTTGTTCGGTGAAGTGGAGGAAGTTCAACGTAAACCGATTAAACCTGTCAAGCCATGGAGTGATGAAGTCCGCCTTAAAGGCGAAAATGATACGCTGGGCTTATATCTAACAGGTCATCCTATTGATGTTTATAAAGCAGAATTAAAACAATTTATCCAACAACCCTTAAATGCGATCACCGCAACTCGTCGAGGTGTGACGACAGTTTTTGCAGGGCTAATCATTGATGTTGCACACTTCCCCAATCGCACCATGATTACCCTAGACGATGGCACAGCACGTCTTGAAGTGAGTACCAATCGGGAACGCTTTGAACGCTTTAAAGACATTTTACACAAGGATCAAGTGATCATTATTGAAGGTGAAATCTATGAGCGTGAAGGTTTTGAACGTCCAATGGGACGATTAAGCAAAGCCTTTAATCTTGATGAAATTCGCCCAAAGCGTGCTCAAGCCATCTATGTGTATTTTAATGAAGCTGAGCTATATCCACAAATTTCCAGTGATTTACGCCATACCATTGCAGAATTTTGTCATGTGGAACAACGTATTCATACGCCTTTACGGTTCGCATTAGATTTCCCCTTTGCAGAATGTGAATTACACCTTGGAGAAGAATGGCTGGTTTATGCCTCTGATGCACTTATGCTTAAATTAAGAAATATTTTTGGCAAAGAACGCATCAAGGTGGATTATAAAGTTAAATCGAAAGCCGTGAAAATTACTGAAGCAGATTTCGGGGCAGCAACGTTGTCGTCACAATGACATTGTTGCACATCATGTGCAGATGTAAATGACTCATCATCTCTACAAAAGTAGGATAAACCCCTTCTCACGAGAATGACTTGACGTAAAAAATTTTCCTTTTCTAAATGGGATGCTTTAACATAGTGCATCCTAAATAAAATGATGTACTTGAGGTCAATCATGCAACGTATTGCGATTAATGGTTTTGGTCGAATCGGACGCAATGTATTACGTGCGTGGTTTGAGCATCCTCAAATCTTCCATTTTGATATTGTGGCGATTAATGACATTGCCGATGCAGAAACCCTGCTTCATCTATTTAAGTATGATTCAACGCACGGGCGTTTTTCAGGCTCAGTTGAATTCATACAACATGCTCAACAGTCTTTTTTAATCATTCAAGCAAATCAACGAAGCCTAAAAATTCAACTTTTACAACATGCCGAACCCGAACTTTTGGCATGGCAAGCCCTAAATATTGATGTAGTACTGGAATGTACAGGATTATTTCGTTCCAGAGCTGCTGCCAGTAAACATTTAATCGCAGGGGCAAAACGGGTCATTATTGGGGCTGCCCCTTTTGATAGTGTCGATGCTGCGGTGGTATATGGCGTGAATCATCATGAATTACACGCCAGTGATAAAATTATTTCCAGTGTGTCCTGTACTACTCAAGCCCTTGTGCCGCTTATCAAAATTCTGGATGATGCGTTTGGTATTGAAACCGCATTAATGACGGAAATCCATGCAGTGACGGCCGACCAGTCGGTATTAGACCATGCCCATCGGGATCTACGTCGTGCCAGAGCATCGGGACACAATATGATTCCCACAACGTCCAGTGCTTTAGCGGCATTAAAACAGGTTCTACCCAATATGGAAGGTCGGATTGATGGCTATTCCATTCGTGTACCGACCATCAATGTCGCTGCGATTGATGTCAGTTTTGTCGCCAAATCTGCAATAAGTATTGAACAGATTCATCAGGTTTTAACTCAAGCAGCAACCAATACGTATGCTGATATTATGGCCATTACTCATGAACCACTGGTATCGAGTGATTTTAATCATTCACCTTATTCATTAATTGTGGACTTTACCCAAACCATGATAGTGGGACAGCAAGCGAAAGTCTTTGCATGGTATGACAATGAATGGGGCTATGCCAATCGTTTGCTAGATTTGGTGGCGTGTATTTTACAGCCCAAATCATGATCGTATCAGCCAAAAATAACTCCACGAATAAAATTTTATCGATCAAAACCTCGGCATAAAAAAAGCTGCCTGAAATTTTCAGACAGCTGTTGCATGTGTAACGCTACTGATTATTTTTCAGCAGGCACTTTTGGATAACTTACCCCACACATTTGTTCTGCGATACGTAATACTTGGCAGCTATAACCGACTTCATTGTCATACCAAACATAAGCGGTTAAACGGTTGCCAGAAGTAATCGTTGCTTGTGCATCATACACACCTGCGGTACGTGAACCAATAAAGTCACTGGATACCACTTCGGTTGAATTGGTATAACCAATTTGACCTTGTAAATTTGAATAAATAGAAATCTGGCGGATGTATTCGTTTACTTCATCACGGTCGATTTCTTTTTCCAAAGTTAAGTTCAAAATAGCTAAAGACACGTTTGGTGTTGGTACACGTACCGAATTACCCGTTAGTTTACCTTTTAACTGTGGCAATGCTTTCGCCACTGCCGAAGCTGCACCTGTTTCAGTAATCACCATGTTCAACGTTGCCGCACGACCACGACGGTCTGCTTTGTGATAGTTATCAATCAAATTCTGGTCATTGGTAAATGAATGTACAGTTTCTACATGACCATTAATCACGGTGTATTTTTCATCCAGAACTTTTAATACTGGTGTAATGGCATTGGTGGTACAGCTTGCAGCAGAGATGATTTTATCTTCATCCAGAATATCAGCTTGGTTTACACCATACACCACGTTTTTCATTGACCCTTTACCAGGTGCAGTCAAAACGACTCGAGAAATCCCTTTACACGCCAAATGTTGGCTTAGACCATCAATATCACGCCATTTACCTGTATTATCAATCAGCAAGGCATTGTCTATACCATAATCAGTATAGTCAATTTCACTTGGATTAGACGCATAAATTACTTTGATAAAATTACCATTGGCAATGATCGCTTCATTTTCTTCATCGACAGAAATTGTACCTGCAAACGAACCATGAATCGAATCACGACGTAATAACGATGCACGTTTTTGTAAGTCACCATCTGTAGTACGACGTACCACAATCGCTTTTAGGTTTAAACCACGTCCCAAACCAGACTGACCAATGATTAAACGTGCCAAAATACGACCAATACGACCAAAACCATACAAGACGACATCTTTGCTATCACATACTGGTGAATGACCGTTAATTGCAGCCACAGCATTGGCAACAAAAGCCTCTACATCGCCGCCTTTTTCACGATATTCAACCGCAAGTTTACCCAAATCAACTTCGGCAGAACCGATATTTTCAATTTTTGCCAGTGCTTCTAACAAAGATACGGTATGTACGACAGATAATTCCACATCCATCATACGAGTAAGGCGATGTGCTTTTAAAATCTGAATCACCGAACGATTCACCAAAGAACGTCCATAAATCGTAGTCACGATATTTTTTTCACGGTATAACTGACCAATTAGGGCAATCATACGTTCTGCAATTTCTTCACGATTTTTCCAACGACCTTGGTGTTCTTGGTGTAGGGCGATGATAGTATCTTTACTCACGGCTTACGTCCTCAAATGAATGATTAGCATGGATTTTGAAAATGAGGGCATTCTAATAGAAAATGAGCTTTTTTGAAATGAAAATACCACCTTTTTACACAATGATTCACTCAATCAAACAAC
>SSHE01000039.1 GCA_008017315.1 Acinetobacter sp. | reverse complement strand
CACCTGTTTATTGTTGCGTTGCTGCTTATCAAAACATAAAACCATATAAAAAGTAAGTATTTTGCGAAATAATTTGAACTCTCAAACACAAAGTTATTTTTGTGATCATGCTTATTTGTAATTTTATATTAAAATTGTGTTGTGTTGTGTAAATCACTATATTTAAAAATACAGTTATATGCGGCACAGGATGCCGATAACTTATCAACTCAATTTTCAGGGATATAATTTTATGTCAATTTCATCTAAAGTGGCATGTCTTGTCACTACACTTGCCATCGCTATTCCAACTCTGGCGGTTGCCGCACCTGCACCAATTTTTCCAGAGAAACATTTCCAACTTACAAATGAATTTCGGGAGGGTAATAATGAATGTTTAGTTGCAAATAGTAACGGTACATCTGCTTCTATGGTTGAATGCAAGAATCATCTAGGGCAGTGGTGGAAAGCAACCCCAGCAGGCAATGGCTATTTCAAACTTACCACACAAGCCAGTCAAAGCAAAAAAGAATGTTTGGAAAGTGGTGTAAACGGTGCTGATGTAAGAAACAAAGTTGGTTCTTACATGTATTCTTGTAAAGATGAGTCAGGACAATTATGGAAAGCAACACCTGCGAAAACACCAGCAGGTGAAGGTTATTTTAAACTCACTTCACAGTTCCGTGAGAAAGCAAATGAATGTTTAGAAGGTAATGCCAAAGGTGGTGCTCATAATGGCGTTGCATTTATGGACTCTTGCCAAGATGAGGCAGGCGGACAATTTTGGAAAATTAAAACGATTAACTCTAAATAATACCCACTTATAAGTTTTCCTATCAAAGTAACCATGTCATAAAATGGCTTCTACAAGCTCAGCCAACAGAGTGGGTTGGGTCTGTAGAAACCAATGTATTGTATGTTTAATTTCTAGGTTAAACTTATTTCATTGGGTAGGGTAGGTCGGGTTTTCGCCTAATTTACCCTATTGCCATCAGTCCTCTTACAACTACTTTATTCACTGTAAGGGTGCTAAGCACAATTAATACAAATGACTCATCCGTTCCCGCTTGGTTTTGAGATAATCTTCATTAAAGCGGTTTTTCCCGACAATAAGCGGTACACGCTCAACGACATCAATCCCTAAATCTGTGAGTGCCTGAATTTTTAATGGGTTGTTGGTAATGAGTTTTACGCTTTGTACCTCGAGATGTGCCAGCATAATTGGACACATGTCATAACTACGGGCATCGGCAGGCAGATTGAGCAGTAGATTGGCATCTACAGTATCATGCCCTTGGTCTTGTAAGGCATAGGCACGGATTTTATTGGTTAGCCCAATACCACGACCTTCTTGACGTAAATATAGAATAATCCCACGCCCCATTTGTTGTAGTAATTGCATGGTGGCATTGAGTTGGGGACCACAGTCGCATTTGAGTGAAGAAAAGGCATCACCTGTGAGGCATTCTGAATGGATACGTACCAATGTCGGCTCTTCGCTTGGTGTATCAAGCCCGACGGAGAGGGCGACATGTTCTTCTTTGCTTTCTGGATCTTGGAATACACTGATGATAAATTCGCCATGTGTGGTAGGAAGTTTTGAACTGGCAACAAACTCAATCGACACCGTAATTCACTCATTAAATCAATTTAATCCGCCTAAGTATAGCCTAATGTGCGATGCTTGCGAAAAATCTTCGGCATATTTTGTACAATCGAATCATGGTTTTTTGTAGAAACTATTTAATTATAGTTGATAACTAAGGGTATAATTCGGGATAATCCACGATTGATTTGCTCCAGCGTGTGCATTTCAGAAAATGTGGCAGTTTTATGATGTTTGACATCATCAACATGACAAAAACTTTTCCTAGCGTAACTTTGCAAGGTGTATCCAAGGCTTAGCCACATGTTATATACAGAGATTCCTACACAACGTCCGAATACTCCTTTATTAGATAGCATCGACTATCCTGTACAATTACGTCAATTATCAATCGAACAATTAGATACGCTTGCCGATGAGCTACGGTTGTATTTGCTGTATGCCGCAGGGCAAAGTGGTGGACATTTTGCGGCAAACCTTGGCGTGGTTGAGCTCACCATTGCTTTACACTTTTGTTTTAATACCCCACATGATCGTTTGGTTTGGGATGTGGGGCATCAGGCGTATGCACATAAAGCCTTAACGGGACGTAGAGAACGCTTAACCACGATTCGAGCAAAGGATGGACTAGCAGCTTTTCCAGATCGTAAAGAATCCGAATATGATACTTTTGGGGTTGGGCATTCTTCAACGGCTATTTCCGCAGCGTTGGGTATGGCATTAGCTTGCCGTTATCAGCAACAGCAGCGTGAATTTATCGCCATCGTGGGTGATGGGGCAATGACTGCAGGTATGGCATTTGAAGCCATGAATGATGCTGTGGCACACAATGCCGATATTTTAGTGGTGTTAAATGACAATGATATGTCAATTTCCTGTAGTACAGGTGGGTTTGCCAAGCATTTAGCCGCAATTTGGCAAAGTGGACAGTTTGTCAGTTTAACTGAAACAGGCGAAGTGGCGATTTTTCCACACCCTAAATGGGATTACACGTCACGGTTGCATCAAGCAGCAACGGACGCAGCCGACAATTTATTTAAAGCGATTGGTTTTGAATATTTTGGCCCTTTTGATGGGCATCATATCGAACAACTTGTACAGGTATTTGATGCGATTAAACAGCGTAAAGGTGCACGGTTAATCCATATTTATACCAAAAAAGGCAAAGGTTTTGCTCCAGCCGAAGCGGATCAGATAGGCTATCATGCGATTGCTAAGATCAATGCAAGTGCATCACCAACTGTCCCAGTGAAAAAACTCAAAAAATATGCCGATGTGTTTGGGGATTGGCTGTGTGATGAAGCTGCACAAGATGAAAGATTACTCGCGATTACCCCTGCAATGTGTGAAGGTTCGGGAATGGTAGGTTTTGCCAAGCACTATCCAGAACGTTTTTTTGATGTGGCGATTGCCGAACAACATGCTGTGACCTTGGCCGCTGGGATGGCGTGTGAAGGCTTGAAACCTGTGGTGGCGATTTATTCAACATTTTTGCAGCGTGGCTATGACCAGTTGATTCATGATGTCGCATTACAAAATCTGGATGTGACGTTTGGTATCGACCGTGCAGGTTTGGTCGGTGAAGATGGGGCTACCCATGCAGGAGCATTTGATTATGCGTATATGCGAGCTGTGCCGAATATCATTATTCTAGCTCCCAAAGATGAAAATGAATGCCGTCAGATGCTGCATACGGCTTATTTATACAAAGGTTGTGCGGCGGTGCGTTATCCACGAGGGACAGGTATTGGGGTCGAAATTCAGCAAGAATTAACGGAATTACCGATTGGTCAGGCTGAAATTGTGGCTAAATTTGGTGAAGCTAACCAGATTTCGATTTTGGCATTTGGTAGCCGAGTTTATCCAAGTATTGACGCAGCCAAACGCTTGTATGATGAACATCAAATTGCCGTGCGTGTGGTGAATATGCGGTTTGTTAAGCCGCTTGATGGCGAGATGCTTCGACAATGTGCCGAACATAGCAATTTAATCGTGACAGTAGAGGAACATGCGGTGATGGCAGGGGCTGGTAGTGCAGTCAATGAATGGCTGGCTGAACAGCAATATCAGATTTCTGTACTCAATATTGGTTTGCCTGATGAATTTCTAGCCCAAGCTACCCATGAACAAATGCTTGAGTCTGTTGGGTTAGATGCCAACGGTATTTATCGGCAGATTTTGCGGCGTATCACTGGTGTAAGTGTGTTATGATTTTATCATGCTTATAAAAAGGGAGGGTGTGTAATGGGATCTTTGACGATTTATTTGCCTAATGAACTTGCAATAGAGGCACAACGAAAAGGTTTACTTGATTCTGAAAAAATTGTTGAATTAATTAAACAAGCAATTGAAAAACCGCAAGCCACACATTTTCAAAAACAGCTATTACAGCAAACATCAGGGATTTGGAAAAATGGCAATGGTTTGCAATGGCAAGTTGAACAACGCCAACAATGGGAATCTGACAAATGAGAGGCATATTATTAGACTCCGTAATATTGATTGACCATTTTAATGGCATTCAGTCAGCGACTGAGTTTATAGCGGATAATTTTAATCAATGTGCTATTTCTGCAATTACTTATGCTGAAGTGCTAACGGGTTTTGAGCAAGATGGTCATGCTTTACAAGCTGCAATAACATTACTAGATCAGTTTGATTTTTTGGTGTTAGATAAGCAGATTGCGATTGAAACAGCAAAACAACGTAAGCTAACTCGATTAAAATTGCCTGATGCAACTCAACTCGCTTTTGCAGTAAGTCATAGTTTACAATTAGCAACTCGAAATACTAAAGATTTTACAACAGAAAAATTTGCGTTTGTTATCGTGCCTTATCAGCTTTAAAATAAAAATTTATCCCTAAATTTCTGTATATCTGTTAGAATGTGGAAGCTTAACGCATTTATTCTTTGTCAAATCTTCTATTTAAAGTCAGGTGTTCAATGGAACCTATGGTCGTTATGGCTGCTCGTGCAGCACAAACAGTTGGTCAAGAGTTATTAAAAGCCCATAAAAATCGTCATATGCTTGATTTGCAAGTAGAAGAAAAAGGTGACAAAACTCTTGTTACACGTGTTGATAAATATATCGAACAACTGACCATTGATACTTTAAAACGTAGTTATAAAAATCATAGTTTTCTAGGCGAAGAATTTGGCTTACAGGAAGGTCGTGGGCATGATGCGGATTGGTGCTGGATTATTGACCCACTAGATGGCACACAAAATTTTGTCAATGGTTTTCCACATTTCTGTATTTCACTTGCAGTGCAACATAAAGGTGTGACCCAACATGGCGTGATTTATGATCCTGTAAAAGATGAGCTATTTTCTGCCAGTCGTGGGCGTGGGGCAATGCTCAATCAGCGTCGTATCCGTGTGAATTTAAAAGATAGTTTAGACAATACATTTTTGGCAGTTGGTCACCCGTTTAGTTCATTACGTGGTGAAGAGCGTATTTCCCATGCCGAGCAGCATTTTGCTTCTTTGCTGGCGGTGACCAAAGCGGGGGCTCATATTCGTCGTGGTGGTTCGGCAGCTTTAGACCTTGCGTATGTAGCGGCTGGGCGTTTCGATGGTTATTTTGAAGTAAATTTAAAGCCTTGGGATATTGCTGCAGGTGAATTATTGGTACGTGAAGCGGGTGGGACAGTGGTTGATGCTCGTGGTGGAGCGGATTCCATGCGAAATGGTCAGGTACTTGCCTGTTCATTAAAATTATTAAAACCCTTAATGCAAACGGTTGTGCCTGCTTGGGGTGATGCGGTTCGCTAAGATGAGTATGGGCGTATAAGCGTTGAAATTATACGCCCAGTAAGTATTATTTTTTGGGTAAGATACCCGCAAATCGTTCTATTTTTTCAAATGGGATATGGTCGCCTGCATCAGTTCCATAATAGACTTCTGAAATAAAACCACGCTCATCAATCAAAAAGTCTGCTGGCATAATGTTATTGGTATTTAACCCTCCCAAACCACGTAACGTACCACCCAAGCCAAGAATAATCATCCCTTGAATCCACATGCCTAGGCGAGTGAATACCCCTGTCATTTTACCTGTAAATGATTTATGGATACCATAAGCTTGATAGGCAATGTTATCAGGGTCAGCAACGACTCGAAATGGTCGAGGTCGAATACGCACAAAATTTTCAACATCTTCTTGGCTGGAATAGAAAAAAATCACAATGTCTAAACCTGCTTCTGAAAATTCCTTATAGTGTTGGGTGAGTTGGAAAATTCTAAAATTACAGAAAGGGCAATGAGTATCTCGAAAGAAAGATAACAGCATACGATTGCCAGTACCAATGTGTACGAGTGAACCGTTCGTATCCGCAAGCTCTATCTTTGGAGCTAGATTAGGGGCAAGAAGTTGCATAATGAACCGTGAATTATTGAGAATTATTGAGAATTATTGAGAATTATTGAGAATTATTGTACTATATTTTATATATGTACACAAAGTAGCGATAATGATTAGATTTCTTTTGGAAGAACTCTCCGATATAGAGGGTTTTATTGCTGCGGCATTGGTTGATTTGGAAGATGGTCAATTGTTGGCAACCTATGGTGACGAGCATTTTAACCTGCAAGTTGCCGCAAGTGGTAATACCGAGGTCGTCCATTCGAAGCTTGATGTGATTCGAGCATTGCATTTGGATGACAAAATAGAAGATATTTTGATTACTGTCGCTGGACAATATCATTTAATTCGATTGCTAGAATCCAGCCATGATTTATTTTTATACCTTGTGTTAGACAGTTCTGTTGCAAACTTGGCTTTGGCGAGGCATGTATTAAAGCGAGTTGAACAAGATATTGTAGATTTCTAACTTATAGCAAATTGTGATTCACTGCCTGAATCGGTGGTGGTGTGGGTTTACCTAGACCGCCAAGTAGGTCAATTTCAATGGTACGTACCATAAAATCCAGTGGTAAATCATTGCTTTGTGTACCAAAAGGTTCTTCAATTTCGCTACTTAACGCATCCAGCCCCAAAAAAGTATAAGCCAATACGCCCACCACAAGTGGTGTCGCTAAACCCAGCAATCCCCCTAAGCTAAAAGGTAACAAGAAACAAAAAATATAGACTGTACGATTGAGCAAAACTGAGTAAGCAAAGGGTATCGGTGTGGTCGCAATACGGTCACAACCTGTATGTACTAGGCTGAGTTCATGTACATGTTGGTTTAATTGTGTGTAGCAAATATCGGAAATTTCTGCATCTTTTAGGGCTTGCATCAATTCCCATTGAATTAATCCCAGTGTATATTGTGGTGCATTGACATGCTGGGAAAGCTGGCGTAGTTGTGCTTCGTTCATGCTTGTAGTTTCAAGCAATACATCGGGATTATTACTTTGCTGACGCAGGCGGTCACGTAAAATATTCGCAAAAATAATCACATGATTAATTACCCGTTCACGTCGTCCTTGTGGTAATAGACGACAATCACGGTCTAAATGGCGTGCGGTGGCGATTAAAATGCCCCAGAGTTTACGTGCTTCCCACCAACGATCATAACAGGCAGTATTTTTAAAACCGAGAAAAATCGACAGTACGATACCGAGCAAGGTAAACGCAGATAAGGGTAATTCTGGGAAATGAAAAAGATTATTATATTCCAGTCCGCCAATGATGGCAGAGAGCAGCATGAGAACACCAATAGGGGGCAGAATTTTGGGTAATAAAGACCCCCTCCACGAGAGCAGCATTTTCATTGTACTGGTGGTATGGCGAATAATCATGGTATTGTTCTAAGTCAAATTTTTTGAAATCTTATCATGCTTTGTTGGTGGCTAATATCCCTTGTTCGGCAAAAGAAAAATAATCATTACGACTGATAATAAAATGGTCAGTGAGTTGTAAATCGAGTAATTGGCAGGCCTGTGCCAGTTTTTCGGTAAAGTGTAAATCTTCGGGAGAGGGTAAGGCGTGTCCTTGTGGATGATTATGCACAGCGATGAGGTGATAGGCGTGTTTGTCCAGTGCATGACGGATGATATCTTGTGTTGATACACTACATTGGGCAAATGTGCCTTTAAACAGAATGTGAAATTCGATAAATTGGCAATGCTGATTGAGCAGTAAAATCGCAAAAAGTTCCTGTTTTTCACTACGCAGCCGTATCTTGAGAAAATCAATAATCAGTGCGGAGGAATCCAGTTGTTCTGTGGTTTTGAGTTGTTGGGTTAAATAACGTTGGGCCAATTCTTTACTGGCAAGCAGTTGTGATGATTTGCCAATGCCCATACCTTTAAAGTTGATAATATCTTCATTAGGGGCATCCAGAATTTGCCGCAATCCGCCAAAGTGGCTTAATAAGGCTTGAGCCAATTCGATGACATTGTGTTCTTTTGAGCCTGTACGCAGAAAAATCGCTAATAATTCGGCATCGGACAGCACATGCCCACCTTGTTCGAGTAGTCGTTCTCGTGGGCGTTCATGTGGTAGCCAATCTTTAATCGATGAAGACATAGTGCAGCATTTTAGTGTAAATATGAGCTATTTAATGCTATTGTGAGCGGCATTGCAATAACAAGGCAGCTGCAATGAAGTTGAGTGCAAGTGCATTAGAAACACGTCGAATTGTTTTAGGGGTAACAGGGGGTATTGCTGCTTATAAAAGTGCGATTCTGGTCAGACGATTAAAAGATTATGGCTTTGATGTGCGTGTGGTGATGACAGAGGGTGCACAAGCCTTTATCACCGCATTAACTTTCCAGGCATTATCGGGTAATCCTGTACATACAGCACTGTTAGACCCTGATGCAGAAGCAGGCATGGGACATATTGAGCTGGCACGTTGGGCGGATTTACTGCTGATAGCTCCTGCCAGTTGCGACATGATCGCCAAGTTTGCCAATGGTTTGGCGGATGATTTACTCAGTACCATTTATTTGGCCAATAAAGCCCCTGTTTGGATTGCCCCAGCCATGAATCAGCAAATGTGGGCAGCCAAGTCTACACAGCGTAATCTTACCACGCTGGTACAGGATGGGGTGCATGTGGTGATGCCCGAAGCAGGTGAGCAAGCCTGTGGTGATGTTGGCTTGGGACGTTTGGCTGAACCTGAGTCGATTGCGAATTGGGTCAATGATTTTTTTGTACAAGCAGAGCGTGAAATTTCAGAAAAATTTGGCCTGTTGGCAGGGCAGCATGTGGTGATTACCGCAGGCCCTACTCGTGAGGCAATAGACCCAGTACGTTATATCTCCAATCATAGTACAGGGAAAATGGGCTATGCGATTGCAGCAGCGTGTTATGCTGCTGGTGCAGATGTGACGCTGATTTCTGGCCCTGTGAGTTTGGCGACCCCGAATGGGGTCAAACGAATCAATGTACAATCGGCACAAGAAATGTTACATCACAGTCTGGACTTAGTCGCAAGCTGTGATGTATTTATTGCCACTGCCGCAGTGGCGGATTATCGAGTCGCACAGGTTGCAGAGCATAAAATCAAAAAAGCAGGTGATGAGCTTAATGTCGCTTTGGTAAAAAATCCTGATATTGTCGCCACCATTGCTCAACAAAAACAACGCCCCTTTATGGTGGGTTTTGCCGCAGAAACGCAGAATGTCGAAGAATATGCCAAAGGCAAACTGCAAGCCAAACGTCTGGATATGATTGCCTGTAATGATGTCTCTCGTAGTGATATTGGTTTTGCTTCGGATGAAAATGCCATGACAGTATTCTTTGCCGAGCAATATCAAATGCAAAAACAAGAACTTGCCAAAGCTTCAAAGCAAGATATTGCGGTGCAATTGGTTGAGGCAATTGCGACGGCATTAGATCGGCATGTGCCAGTTTCTTGAGGATGTTGAACGATAAGGATTGAAAAAATCTGTATGAAGGCTTGGATTTTTGATAAAACCAAGTAAATTAGTCATATTTAAAATTGAAAAATCGTCTGGAGTGATGCAATGAGTATTCTAAAAGAGTTTAAAGAATTTGCCATTAAAGGCAATATGATGGATTTGGCTATTGGTGTCATCATCGGTGGTGCATTTGGTAAAATTATTGATTCGTTGGTCAAAGATATTGTGATGCCATTGATTTCATGGATATTGGGTGGTGATGTTGATTATACCAATTGGTTTGTGGTGTTGGGTGATAATCCGAATCAATTAAACACGCTCAAAGCGGCACAGGAAGCGGGTTTAAATGTGTTTGCTTATGGTAGTTTTATTACCGTGTTGATTAATTTCTTATTATTGGCATGGGTAGTCTTCCTCTTGGTGAAAGTGATGAACCGTTTACGCAAACAGGAAGAAGTCGCTGCACCAGCAGAGCCAGCAGCAACGCCAGAAGATATTGCCTTGCTGCGTGAAATTCGTGATGAATTGAAAAAGCGTTAATTTTTTCAGTTGAAAAGAGCAGTCAGATAGACTGCTTTTTTTATGTATGAAGTTATCGAAAACTTTGCATACGAAATTTGACTTCGACTAAGTGATAGCCAAATTTACTTTTTACAGGGCCTTGTAGTACCTTTTCGGGTGCTGAAAAAACCAGTTTATCAATCACAGGTACAAGTTGTCCTTTTTTGACTTCTCCAAGTTCTCCGCCTCGTTTGGCAGAATTACAGATAGAGTGTTGTTTGGCGAGTTTGCCAAAATCTGCACCATTTTTAATGTTTTGTTTAAGCTCTTCAGCAAGTGCTAAGTCTTTGACTAAAATGTGTCGGACGATGGCTGTACTCATTTTTTAACCTTTTTTACACTATTTTTCAGTGGCTGGCATTGTGGGCAAAATACGCTGGCACGTTGTCCGAGTTTAAGATTTTCTAATGTGGTTTCGCAATTGACACACATTTCGCCCGCTCGACCATAGGCAAGTAAGGTTTGTTGGAAATAACCATTTTCGCCCATGGCATTACTATAATCACGTAAGGTTGATCCACCTAAGTCTATCGCTTGTTTTAAAATGCGTTTAATCTCGATGACCAGTTGAGCAATTTGTTTTGGGGTCAAGCTAGAGGCAGGTTGTGCAGGGTGAATTTTGGTATTAAATAAACTTTCAGTCGCATAAATATTGCCGACACCGACCACCACATGATTATCCATTAAAGCGACTTTAATTGCAGTCGATTTATGTTTAAGTTTTTCGACTAAATAATCACGATTAAACGCATCGGATAACGGTTCAACCCCTAAAGTATCAATCAGTTTAGTTTGCGTGTTTTCATCTAGCCATAAAATACAGCCAAAACGTCGAGGGTCATGATAACGCAGCTGCTGTTCGCCAAAATCAAAAATCACATGGTCATGTTTGCGTCGTTCTTCGCTCGGCTGGCAAATCCGAAAACTGCCTGACATGCCCAAATGCCACAGCATTTTTTGTCTGCCAAAATCTGCAATGATATATTTTGAACGGCGTTGTAAGGCGACTAAGGTTTGCCCTTGTAATTGTTGAATATCATCGGGAATGACCCAGCGTAAACTGGCATTGTGTACGGTGACAGCCTGAACCGTTTGCCCCAACAATGGGGCTAAACTGGCTTTGGTGGTTTCGACTTCGGGTAATTCGGGCATACGGTCAATTCACTCGCTTATTTTGTCTGAATGGATTGGAGTAATTCTTCTATCTCGTTTGCATCACGTCCGCCCGTCACACGTTGCCCATCTTTTAAAAATAAAGTCGGTGTACCTGAAATATTGAGACTTCTGCCAAGTTGGATATTTTTTTGTATAGGATTGTCGCAGTTTGGGCTGGTTGTGGATGGGGTGCGATTGACCATATAATCTTCCCATGCCTCATAACGATTGTTGGAACACCAAATTTGAGAGGCAACCAATTCTGCATTGGGATGTAGATTTTTTAAGGGGTAAAGAAAAGTATAAATGGTGACATTATCCACTGTGGTGAGTGCTTGTTCCAGTTTTTGGCAATACGGACAATCGGGGTCACTAAAGACATACAGGGTACGTGAACCATCACCTTTGATATTTTTAATGGCTTGCTCTAAAGGTAATTTGGAAATATCAATTTTATTACGCTGTTGTTCTCGTTTGGCAGTGAGGTTTTCCTTATTTTTAAAATCCACCAAGTTACCGACAAAGAAATAACGTGCATGTTCATCCGTATAGACAAAACTATCACCGACTTTTATTTCGTACATACCTTTAAGTGGGGTTGTTCCTGTGACGATGGCAGGGATGTCGGGATACAGTTGTTTTAGGTTTTTTTCTAAAGTGTTTTGGTTGGCATAGCTGGTATATGCCAATAGACTAAGTGTAAGTGTAGCAAGTAGTTTTTTCATGGTATGGCTCATAAGAGATTTGCGATTATCATGCCGAAATGTTGTGTCAGAGTAAAGTGTAGCCATAAATGAGTTTGACAAAGTAAAGATGAATATGTACATTACATTACATTACATTACATTACATTACATTTTTTTTATAACTAAGGAACAACTTATGAAGAAATTGATTGCTTTAGCTGCTGCAATGATATCAGTCAATGCGTTTGCAGAAAATAATACATCTTTGCGAATAGATAGAGTGAGTGTGCCACCTGCAATGATTGAACAAATTGTACCTGTTCAGGAGCAACAACAATTCACTGTGGTACAAAATGAGCCAGTATCACAGGTTCAGTCTTATCAAAAGCCTAGTCAATTTTCTATTGCTGCTGGTTATAGCGGTTCAAACCTCAGTGATTCGGATGGAGTAAAAGAAAAAGGCAAAGGCTTCTTCGTTAATGGTGCATACCATTTTGATAATTCAAGTAATTTTTGGATTGAATTAGATAAGCAAAAATCATCTGATATTTATGATGAATTTTCATATATGGGATATGATGTTAGTGCTAAAACATCTTTTGATTTAACTGAAATTGCTTTTGGTGCTCAATATAAATGGAATGGTGACCGCTTATATGAAGGCATAGTAACAGGACTTGGTTTTGCACGCTCGAATCACAGTATGGCAGCATCTATTACTCAAAAAGGAAAAGTATATACTGAAAGTGATAGCGAATCTTTTGATTATTATACTTGGCGAATTGCTGATTTGGAGCTTGGGGCAAAAATTACCCCAAATTTTTCGGTCTTTGCAGATGTAGGTTATAAGCTATTGCTTAGCTTAGAAACAGATACAGTATGTGGTTATGCTTATTGTGTGTCAGGTCGTGCAGAAGATATGGATTTGGATGGCGTAACCTATAAAGCTGGTTTGCGTTATAAATTTTAATTGAAATACCCCAATCATTTTATTGTTGATGATTGGGTTGTTAAAATTTACTTAGGTCGAGCCACATCACCATTTAAAGATTCAGGTAAGTCTAAAACACTAATATCCAACTTATTTAATGCGTCAGGTTTTGCAGTGACTAAAGCTATCCAGCCTTGTTCTATGGCTAAACTATTGACGATTTGTACATCATTATTGAGTTGTTCAGCAATTTTAGGGGTTTCACCTTGTCCCTGAACTAAATGTAACCAATGCTTTGGTTTAGCTTTAAACCATAATCGAGCGACAATTTCCTGACCTAAATAACAGCCCTTATCATAATCCACACCACTACGTTGATGTAAACGTAATTCTTGTGGTTGGAACAGATGTGACGTTTCTTTAGTTATCCATGCCTGTCCATTTTCAATCGCTATTTTTTGCCAATCCTCAAGGTTTATCACTTGATTTTCCTGTTCGCTAAAACTCGCCTGACCATCAACCACAGTAGGATAAATGCTATTGGCAAGGCTTAATGTTGCTTTGGAAAATGCCCCGAATTTTTTCACATGGGCGGCAAATTCATCGGCTAAATCTTGGGCGATGACAATATCAATCAATTCCGCAGATTGGCGGCGTAACCATAAACCAAAATGAATCCGTCCTTTTAAATCACAAATTGCCGTGGCTTGAAAAGTATGATGATCCAGTTTGGCAATATTTACCGTGACTTGACCTTGTAAGAATTTTTCGGCATCTGCACCGATATACTGGAAGTGGGTAAAATTAAGCATGGTTGAACTCATAAGATTTTGGGGAGAGATTCACATATCTTCGCTGATTTTAGAAAAAAAATCATCTTTAGAGTAATTATTCTAAGTAATCGTAACAAAATATTTCAAAACATCCTGTTTTTACTATTAATATCATGAAAAATATAAGATTTGGGAAATGGACTTTGCACAGCGTACAATAGACAAAATTTTT
>SSHE01000050.1 GCA_008017315.1 Acinetobacter sp. | reverse complement strand
TTTTAATATCAATCAATAATTTTAGATAATTGATTGTATTTAAATGTTTTTTCATATCATCTATCACGATTTAACCACGCCAGCATATCCTTATTTTTTACACGCTCATAAACATCTTCCACTGTCATTTCCAAACCAACAGACTGCAATATGAACTTTTCACCCAAGCCATAATAATGTGGCTGCCAACCATCTAAACGACTAACCACTTCAACAATTGCACGGTCTTGTTCAATCATCACATATTCTTGCAAGGTTGGTATTCTCTTATATTCTTGTAATTTAAAGGTTTTATCATAACTTTTTGTGGATGCAGAAAGCACTTCTACGATTAAAATCGGGGTTTCAACAAAATAAGTATCACCAAAAACCTCACTACAGTCCACCAATACATCAGGATAATAATAGTTGCCGTAAATGCGTACTTTCATGTCATTCATATACGGTTGGCAAGGCTTACCTTTTAAATGAATACTCAAAGCGTTTACGATGTTGATAGAAATGACATTATGGAAGGCACTTGCCCCCACCATAGCAAACGTTTCACCATCTATAAATTCATGTTTAATATCGCTTTTTAACTCGCCTGCAATATAATCTTGTTCAGTGAGTTGGTATTGATGAACAGCACTCATTTTCACGCCCTATTGCGATGCTTCTAAGCGTAAAATCATATCACACTTTGCCACCGCACTGTCCCAATCATCCATTACCATCATAAAAAACCACGCCACAACGTCTAATATGCTCTACCAAATCCATATTATCTATTTTGTGCAATATAGACAAATCTACCGACCAAGGCAAGAGTAAATCATCTATCTCGTTTTCTATTTTAAGCAGTGTATCCACATCCACATCGCCTTGTATGCTCAAGTCTATATCCGAACCTACACGATAGCTACCCTTTGCTCGAGAACCATACAACATGACTTTTTCAATCTGTGGATATTGTTGGAATATTGCACAAATGTTATGAATTGCGGACGCAGGAAGCCCATATTGTTCAGTCATGATCATCCCCAACGAGATGCAACATCTTACTTTCAAATACTGCAAACAATGGGTGATACAGGTTCAGTATCTTTTCACAAATCGCATTCGCCACAGTCTCATTATAGGTATGTGAAGATTGGTTACGGCTTTTGATCATCTCCATCCAACCCTCACCATCTTCAATAATACCTTGTTTAAAAGCGGTACGAATCGCATCACGTGAACCTGTAATCTCTGGATTGCCTTGATAAATAAAATAATCTTTCATCACATTCCAAGCCAATTCAAAAACAAACTCGAAAGCCTGAATTAGACCTTGTTTTTCGAGGTCACTGAGTTCTCGTGTTGCGGCAAGCTCAACCGCACTGGTCAAACGTTGTCTTGCTCGTTTGTAGCTATTTAATCGTTGTACCCAGCGAATGTCCTGCATTATTTCACCCCAATTTTACAATCCGATCACACTTCGCCACCGCACTTTCCCGATGGGCAATAATCACCATAGTCATTTTAGCATTTAAACGCTGAATCGCTTCACGCATGAATCTAACCCACCACCCAACGCATATCACTGGTTAAGCGATCTTTACTCACGACTTTAGGGTGAGCATCAACAGCCTTTAACTTCTGTTTCAGTTTGATTTTTAAGTCAGCAGGGTCAATCGACCAGCGACAATGTGTTTGCTCTATGTGCAATACAACATTGATTTTTGGCATATTTAATGCTGCTTTTGATATTTGTTTTTCCGCATCGTCATTCGCATTGCATTGAGCAGCGACCAAACCAGCCAAAGTATCCCGTACTTTTAGAACGACAGCATCGGCAAGCTCACTTGGCTTGATCGGCTCTGTGTGTGGGTGTCGATAATCTTTCACCTCAATCAGCCAAGTACAACGTTGTTTTTTATCGATATAAATAAAATCAATCGCTTTAACACTCTCGGCTATTTTACAAAAATGATTGCGGTAAAAAATCCATTCATCATATTTGCTCGCAAGTGAACCATCATCCGCTTCAAAGTCAAAATTTAAATCGCCTTCTGTTATTCTCATGATAGATCCATATAGCGATCAGATTGCTGCAAGGCTTCATCTAACAGAACCAATGTTTGTAAGTCACTTAATTCATTGCCTTGTTCAATACTTACACTTTCGTCTTCTGCTTTTAGCGCAAAATAACGCTGTGAAAAGCTTTTTTCCTTTTTTTGTGTAGCAATAATTTCAAGCTCACGCAGTAAAAATAGCGAATGAGTGGCAATAAAAACTTGAATACCATTATTTGCAAGCGAATAAATGACCTCAGCAATCAGCTTAATCAGTTTCGGGTTTAAATTTGCTTCAGGTTCATCCCAAAAGACATATCCATTTTCTTGTAAAACTCCATTACTAATCAGTTGTGCCAACATCGCAAGTTTACGTAAGCCTTCAGAAACCAATTGCATTTCCATGTTTCCTGCGGCTGATTTTAAATAAAAACGTCCACTTTTATCTAAAAATACTCGCCCACCCATGGCTTTTTCTAAAGGTTCTAACAAATCTGCAATAGCAACTGTACGCCGCCCTTTAAGCTGCGGTACGGTGAGATGTACACAGGTGTCACGCCAAGTTTCTTCAAAAGGCACATAGTGCATATCATACAAGGCTACAAAACCTGGGTAGATGGTCATCAGCTCACGAGTTGGAATAAACAGTGCCTTTGTGGTGTTCCATTGCTCAGGTAAGTGTTCAATCTGTACCTCACTTTGAGCATTGGTGGCAAAATTGACACTACTGTCGAAAGTATGATCGTTAAAATGTAAAGTGAGTTCACAACGTGAACGCCCTTGCTTACGACTGGCTAAACGCCCCAGCGTATCGGGCTTAAACACACCTAATAATTTATCTGCATACGCTTTTTGTAAATATGTTTTGGTTGGAAGGGAGGTGTGTTTGCGACTAGCCTCTTCACTGGTGGCAATCAATGAATAAATCGCTTTCATTAAATGTGTTTTACCTGTGCCGTTTTCACCCACAAATACATTTAACCCCGCTGCAAATTGTAGCTGATGTTCATGCGGGAAAAGGGTCAAATTTTTTACACTTAATTTTTTTAACATACTTATCCTGATTGAATTACAATGCTAAGATCCGATCACACTTCGCCACCGCACTTTCCCGATGGGCAATAATCACCATGGTCATAGTACCGTTTAAACTTTGAATCGCTTCATTCACCGCTTGCTCAGTTTCCATATCTAAAGCACTAGTGGCTTCATCCATAAATAACACTTGTGGATTTTTATACAACGCTCGTGCAATACCAATCCGTTGCCGCTGCCCACCTGACAGCATCACACCACGTTCACCCACCATCGTAGCATAGCCTTGTGGTAACTGCTGCATGATAAAATTATGAATTTGTGCTTGTTTTGCCACACATTCCACTTGCTGCATATCAATTAATTCTTTTGACAGACCAAAAGCAATATTTTCCGCAATGGTTCTATCTGCCAAATAAATACTTTGTGGCACATAACCTACCAGCTCTCGCCACGCATTCATATTGTTTTTATTCAGTTCTATATCATCAATATAGATTTTTCCTTGCTGAGGTAACAGCAAGCCCAGCATAATATCCATCAGGGTACTTTTGCCGCTGCCACTTTTCCCTACAATGCCAAGACTACTATTTTTTTCAATCGTTAGATTCATATCGGTCAATACAGGTTGGTCTAGCCGATTGGGATAAGCAAAGTGGATCTGTTGCAAAGCAATTGAATGCCGAAAACTTAACGGCTGTGGCTCTGATTTTAACTGTAATGTAGGTTGCTGTGCTTCTAAGCCAAATTCAACACGCAAGATATCCAGTGTATGTTGTGAAAATTTAATATTTGAAATCGAACGATAGATATTTTGTGCTGCTGGTAGCATACGATACGCTGCAAAACCATATAGCCCAAGTATTGGTAAAATATGTGATACGTCTTTGCCTGATACCACCAAAATCATGGCTAAACCAATCAAACAACCATAACCGACTGTTTCGATAATATTTAAAGGAATTTGCCCTAAAGTATCTCGAGTGGCAATATGCCGTGCAAACACACGTGATGATTGCTCAAACTGTTCGATATAGCCCTGTTTGGCATTATTAATCATCACATCCTTAATGCCTGCGAGAGCCTCTTGACAAGTTTGATAACGTGCTTGATTGGCTTGGATAAACTCTTCACCAATATGAGCCAGTTTTTTACGTACGAGTGCATAAATACCGAGGTAAAACAATCCCAATACCGTCGCCGTTGTCATTGCCATCCATGGATCGTAAAGCAATAAAATCCCAATCATCGCCAATAGCACAACACTATAAGACATGAGGGTCAATGCAGGTAATATCATCGTCCAAATCAGTTGATCCACTTCGGATAAAATATTCTTGGCTAATACAGCACTATTACGCTGGATAAAAAATTCATAATGTTGTTGTAAATAGATTTTGAGTAATCTGCTCGAAAAATAATGACGTTGCAAACTGGCAAAACGATTGACTGCATATTGCGTAATGATTTTAAATGCCGTTGAAAAAATCACAATACTTAAAGAAATAAATCCCAAATAAACAATGAATTGTTTTGAATGCGTTGCACCTGTTACATCGTAGAGTTGTTGCAGATAACGATTCGATAATGTCATATCAGGATTGGACAATACCGCCAAAAAAGGCATAATCGATACCACTCCTGCCGATTCGACTAATGCCATCCCCATCACCAAAATAAACACATAAATCACTTTACGCTTATCTAAGGGGGATAAAATTTGCCAAAGTTGTTTTAGTGAGTGAAGCATTACGATATTTATCCTTCAATCTCAATGCCTTGTTGGATGAGCCATTGTTTACCGTTTTCTGTGGTTTGATATGCTTGTTCAGGATGATGGATAATTTCTGGATATAAATAATTTAGATAACCTTCCTTACGCAACCGAGAAAGATGTAAACTTTTTAGTCCAGCCATTTGTCGCTCGAGTAATTTTGCAAGTTTATCAGCACGATAGGCATGCAAGTGACATAACCATAAAATAACCACTTGTAGTTTTTCAGTTCTTGGACGTAAGCCTAGTTGCTCAATTCTGTATTGTAAGGCATGCGGGAGGTCACTCATATTTGTCTTAAGGTCACTCATATTTGTCTTGAGGTCACTCATATTTGTCTTGGGGTCACTCATATTTGCTTTAGAATCGGCAGGATTCTGTTTCGTAGGTCGAATATGTTCTGCAAGTTGATAGTAGGTAGCAACACCTGCACCATATTTTTTCAACATTTGTCTTTGATAACATAATTTTGCAAGTGTTTGGCTGGTCGATAACGTATCTAGCCCTGTAATGGCACGTAAACCAGAATTATCTACAGCGTCTAGCTCATATGCTAAAACAAGTGCTTTGGCTTCATCGACAGTGAGTTCTTCATCTTTAAATTGTTTTAACCAGTTGAGCTGTTCTTCGCCCATAAGTTGATGCAAAAGATAGGTTGCATGAAACTGGTTGCTTAAGATTTGGCTATTGAATACAGGGGCTGAAAGTCCTGCTTGCTCAAGTAAGCGTCGCATGGTGCGAATACCTGAGCCTTTTGTTTCAGCAAAGCCTAAATCATACAGTACGGAAGCAATAATAGGATTTCGCAATACCGATCCCATTTCGCCCATCTCAACTTCTGGTTTGAGTGAATATCCAGCATTTCTAATTTCAAGACGATTACTATAACGTACAGCTAAAATAGGTTGATTGACTTGATAATCACGATGCATGAGTGCATTGACTACCGCTTCGCGGACTACTTTACGGGGGAGTAATGGCCAATCACTGCGTTGTATTTCCCCCTCGTTGAGTTGAAAGTGACGCGGAAGGTCATCCATAATGGTGGCTTCAAGCTTTGGGATAAGTCTTAACAAGGGTTCACGCAAATCTAATGTTGTCATAAACCGCTGTTCAGGGTTCTCTACCCATTGTGTTCCTGAAACACGTACATAATCTGCACGCATAGCAGGGAGTAAACGTCTTAAAGATAAGGTTTTTCCCATAAGAAGTAGACCAGCAACATTTGGTAGCCATTTCTCGTTTTTTTTATTGATTAAATTTAAAGCTTTAAGCATGTCAATGTTTGAGGCTTGTAATTCTTCTGCAGAGGGATTAATTTTTTCTCTTAAAGAGCGATAGAGCTGAATAATGTTGGGGTCTAAATCTTCATATTCTACATAGGGTAAAACAACTTGTTCATAATTTAGTCCAGTTTTTGCCAGTAAAATAGGCTCTAGTTCATATTGCGAACATTCATAGTCACCATTTACACCACGTCGCCAAACACCAGTTTTCCTTTTATTCTTACTGTCAAACTTACCTTTAAAAGTACATGGTTTTGCAGAAGGCTCCAGTTCAGGAACAAATACCACAATAATTTTTTTATTTTCTAATAGAGTGCATTTAGCTTGAATACTGATAGGATATTCAAATTGTTCACGACAATTGATTTGTAAAGTATTTAATAACTCATCAGAATTTTCAATGTGGTCTAGCCAATAATGGGAATGTTGTGCGTCTGGTTCATGTACTCCTAAAAGGAGATAACCTCCACCCAAACCAATTTCATTGGCAAAGGCACAAATGGTTTGCATTATAGATGCCCCAATTTCTGATGCACGTTTTGCTTCAATACGTACATTTTCATCAGTTTGCTGTAATTCTGTCCAAAGCTGCTCAACTTCAATTGACATCATCATTAGAGGCCTTTATTTACTTCTCTTTATACATCAAAGCGGTAATTTGTTCAGAAATTAAACCCATTAAAAAAATCATCACACTGCCTGTATAGAGTAAAGCACTCATATTGGTAAAACGATTATATTCATACAAGGTATAACCATACCAGCCTGTTGCCATCAAAAATAATAGCACCGCTATCGGTAAGAACATTTTTAAGGGTGAAAATAATGTCGCAATTTTAAAAATAATTAAAAAAAAGCGTACCCCGTCTTTTATCGGTTGGATATGACTTTTTCCAATCCGTTTTGCCGCATGGATTGGGATATAGCTCACCGAATAACCTGCCCGAAAGAATGCCATCGTGCTGGTGGTTGGATAGGAAAATCCATTTGGTAGTAGATAAATAAACTCTCGAAACTTATCGGCACGTACAGCACGAAAGCCCGAGGTAAGGTCTTCGACTTTATGTTCTGTCATGTACGTTGCAAGGTTGTTATATAAGCGATTTGCAACCCCACGTCCTACGCTGGCTTGCGAGCCTTTTTGTCTTGCCCCGACCACTAGGTCATAGCCTTGTTGTATTTTTTCGATTAATCGAGGAATATCTTGTGGACTATGCTGTCCATCCGCATCCATAAAAATAATGATTTCACCTGTCGCTGTTCTTGCTCCCGTCTTAATCGCTGCCCCATTGCCTTTGGAGTATGGATGGCTAACGACTTTTGCCCCAGCTTGTTCGGCGACTTCTTGAGTTGAATCAGTCGAACCATCATTCACCACAATGATTTCATGGGCAATACGCAAAGCTACAATCTCTTGGATGGTTTGCCCAATCGCAGCAGATTCATTTTTGGCAGGGAGGACGATGCTAATGTTCACGATTTTTTCCTCACGCTTTTCTTTGAGGTTTTGGGCAGGTCGAACGCAATCCATCAATGTGCTCAGATAAATCAGATGGAATCTGTTTGTACATTGGGTCTAAGATAAAATCAATCCCTTCACGCCGTGCTAATTTTGCAGCAGGAAGAAAATCAGAATCCCCAGAAATCAAAATAATTTGTTCTACTTGCTTCTTATAAGCCAAACTAGCCACATCAAGCCCCACTTTCATATCCACAGTCTTTTGCTTAACCTCCAAGGTAAAATCTTCATCAGTCAAGCTGTCATAGCTTCTTTTTCCAGATAGCAGCAGCTTCTGTACCGATGGTCTAATCGTCCAACCACCAATTTCAGAGAGGTAACCCATTCTGAGTGCAACTTTACGTTGTGTTTTTAAGCAATCAAAGAACCGTTGTCTGAACAGAGCAGTTTCTGATTGAGCAAAATTAATTGCTTTTTTAGAAATTGGATAATGATATTTTTTTGTGAGTGGTTCACAATCATAGTAAAAAATACGATATAAGTCATGTGCTTTATTATAGCTATTGTTTTGTCCATCATTTTTAAATGACTTACCTTCTTTTAAATGAGATAAGCACATCGTATAAAGATTTTTTGCAGCCATTTCTGCTGTTTGTTCATCAGGTCTGGTATAGATATTTTGGTAACGCTTTAAAAAAAAACCACCATCCACAAGTATTGCCGTCCTAGACATTCTTCTGCTCCACAAAAACAAAAACCCTTGGGTTCGGCAAAGTCTAGATGGAAGACAGCGTACAGCCAAGGGCACTATGTGAGCAGGTTACAACAAGTATAATCGCTATGTCAATATACAATCAAACCATCATTCACCACAATAATTTCATGGGCAATACGCAACGCCACAATCTCTTGGAT
>SSHE01000005.1 GCA_008017315.1 Acinetobacter sp. | reverse complement strand
TTTTTAACCTTACCGCCAGAACCTGATACACGGTTATATTATCAACCGCTTTGGCAAGATGATTTAATTTTTGTGGTTGCTCCCTTTCATCCATTGGCACAGGCAAAACATTTAAAACTGGATGATTTAATTGCTTATCCAAGTTTATTACCTTCTGCCAATACTTATACCAGTCAGATTACCCTTGCAGAATTTGATAAATATGGTTTAAAACCACAGGCAGCCATGAGTACCAATCCACTGGAGTCTATCCGTATGTTGGTCTCCATTGGTTTAGGCTGGTCAGTTTTACCAAAAACGTTAGCGAATGAAGATTTGCAGGTATTGGATTTGGGTTTACATTTGCATCGTCAGCTCGGCATGGTTTGGCATCCAGAACGCAGTCAATCCAAGGCAGCTCAACAACTGATTGCAATGATGCAGTAAAATTAAATCGCCCAGTCCTGAATCTCCCAGCCCTGTTCATTGGCTAACTTTTCTAAACGCTCATCAGGATTGACTGCAATCGCATGAGTGGCATATTCCAGCAGAAATCGGTCATTGATGGAATCGGAATACGCCCAAGATTCTGCTACGCTACGACCATTTAACCATTGTTCCAAACGAGTGAGTTTTCCTGCCTGATAACACGGTACACCAGCGACTTTACCTGTATATTTTCCATTAACCACTTCGGCATTGGTGGCAATAATTTCGGTAATACCAAACGCACGAAAAATTGGAGCAGTAATAAAATCACTGGTGGCGGTAATCCCAACAATCTCGTGTCCCAAATCTTGATGCTTTTGAATGGCGGCAAAACCCTGTGGACGCATTTGCGGACGAATCACTTTTTGCATAAACAGATTATGCAGTTCTATTAAATAAGCATTGTCATGTCTGGTGAGAAAATCAAAGACAAATTCATTATAGGCAATCGGGTCAAGCTGCCCTGCTTTGTAATCTTCATAAAACTTGTCATTCATCTGACGATGATGAACAGCATCGACCAGACCTTCATTGACCAGAAATTCGCCCCATGAATGGTCTGAATCCGTATTTAACAGGGTGTGATCCAAATCAAACAGTGCCAATTTCATGAGATTCCTCAACTGATTAAAATATTTGGTAAAAAAAATGTAAATCTCTTACCAAAATGGTCAGAAATTCGTTAATATCAAAACAATTTTAATTGCTTTTGACTTTGTGAGTAATTCGGCAAGCATCATATATGAACTTTCCCTCTCTCGCAAAGACTACAACTATATTTAGGTCGCCACATGATTGATGCTGAAGGTTTCCGACCCAATGTCGGAATCATTTTGGCAAATGACGCTGGACAAGTACTATGGGCAAAACGCATTGGACACAATGCTTGGCAATTTCCACAAGGGGGTATCCAGTATGGAGAAACTCCCGAACAGGCTCTATATCGAGAGTTGTATGAAGAAGTGGGACTACTGCCAGAGCATGTGGAAATCGTTGCACAAACCCGAGGCTGGTTAAGGTATCGTTTGCCATATCGCTATATTCGTACAGATTCACTGCCAGTCTGCATTGGGCAAAAGCAGAAATGGTTTTTACTCCGTTTTATCGGTTCGCCACAACATATTTGCCTGCACACTACCGAACCTGCCGAGTTCGATGAATGGCAATGGGTAAGCTACTGGTACCCCCTCGGTCAGGTGGTGAATTTTAAAAAGGATGTGTATCGGCGTGCATTGTCTGAACTCATTTTACAGTTCCCATTGCCGCCACTTAGGACAGCCATTAACTAGACGGAAGGATGATCTATGGCACACACCATGCAGCTTGAAACACTACGGCGTATCGTACAAGAAGTTGATGCGTCGCCAAGTCTGCATGAAGCACTGGATGTGATGGTCAATCAGGTTGCCCAAGCCATGGATGTTGATGTCTGCTCTATTTATCTCTTAGATGATCGCAATCATCGCTATGTGTTAATGGCATCGCACGGATTGAATCCTGAAGCAGTTGGTCATGTTTCTCTACATACCAATGAAGGACTGGTTGGACTGGTGGGGCAACGTGAAGAAATTGTCAATTTAGAAAATGCCTCACAGCATGAGCGTTTCCTTTATCTCCCAGAAACAGGTGAGGAAATTTATCATTCGTTTTTGGGTGTCCCTGTTATGTATCGCCGTAAGGTGATGGGCGTGATGGTCACTCAAAATCAAGAAAGCCATCATTTTAGCGAAGCTGCCGAGTCATTTCTCGTGACGCTCTGTGCCCAACTTTCTGGGGCGATTGCTCATGCCCATGTCGTGGGGAATATTGATGTGTTTCGTAAACCCTCGAATACGCAAAGTTACCAGACATTTCAAGGGGTGGCGGGGGCGGATGGGATTGCACTTGGTCGTGCCGTCATTCTCTACCCTGCAGCAGATTTAAGTGCGATACCAGACCGTGAAGCCGAAAACATTAGCGAAGAATTAGCCCTTTTGGCACAGGCAGTATCATTCGTTCGACAAGACATCAAAAACCTTGATGCCAAAATGCAAGATTCTCTCATGTCAGAGGAACGTGCATTATTTAGCGTATTTTTACGTATGTTAGATGATAATGCTCTCCCTGCGGAAATCAATGCATTGATTCGAGATGGGCATTGGGCACAAGGTGCTGTACGCCGAGTGATTGAAAAACACGTCAATCTTTTTGCCCAGATGCAAGATGATTATTTGCGAGAACGTGTTTCGGATTTGAAAGATTTGGGGCGGCGGATTCTTACCTATCTACAAACCGATGATAGTGGGCACAAGGAAATCACCGAAGACACCATTTTAATTGGTGAAGAAATTAGTACCGCCGCTTTGGTCGAAATGCCGATTGACAATATTGCAGCGATTGTCACCACTGAAGGGGCGGCCAATTCGCACATGGTCATTGTCGCACGTGCCCTTGGCATTCCCACTGTCGTGGGTGTCACCGAATTACCGCTCAGTAGCCTTGATGATGCAGAAATGATTGTCGATGCCTATCAAGGGCGTGTGTTTATTCATCCGCCACGCCGCTTACGTGCCAAATATAAAGAAATTAAAAAAGATGAAGACCAAATCGCCAAAGATTTAAAACAATACGAAACCAAAGATGCCATTACCCCAGATGGCTTTGCCATTCCACTGTATGTCAATACAGGATTAATGATTGATGTGGTACGTGGTGTTCAACGTGGGGCAAAAGGGGTTGGGCTCTATCGTAGTGAAATTCCATTTATGTTACGTGAACGCTTTCCAGGCGAGGAAGAACAGCGAGCGATTTATCGGCAACAACTCAGCCATTTTGCCAATAAACCTGTCATCATGCGTACACTGGATATTGGTGCAGATAAGGACTTGCCTTATTTTTCCATTGAAGAGGAAAACTCGGCATTGGGTTGGCGTGGGATTCGTTTCACCCTTGATCATCCCGAAATTTTCTCTTCACAAATCCGAGCCATGCTCAAAGCCAGCACAGGCTTAAATAATCTACATATTTTATTGCCGATGATTAGTAGCGTCAGCGAAGTCGAAGAAGTCCTGTATCTGTTAGATCGTGACCTAGAAGCTGTACAAGAAGAAGTACAGGTTAAAATCACCCGACCCAAAATCGGCATTATGATTGAAGTGCCAAGTGTATTATTACAAATTGATGAGTTTGCCAAATTGGTAGATTTCTTCTCCGTCGGTTCCAATGATTTAATCCAGTACCTACTGGCAGTGGATCGGAATAATCCACGTGTGGCAAATGTCTATTCACATTTTCATCCTGCTATTATTCGTGCACTGGTGCGTCTGGTGGAAGATTGCCATCACCATGGCAAACCTGTTGGTATTTGTGGCGAAATGGCAGGTGACCCACTCACCGCCATTTTACTCATGGCAATGGGGTTTGATACTTTATCTATGAGTTCAAGCAATATTCTCAGAGTACGTAAAGCCATTTGCTACACACCACTTGCCGATGCCAAAGATTTATTACAACAGGCATTGATGCTCAATAATCCTCTGATGATCAAAAGTCTGTTAGAGCATTATTTTAGAACCCATGGTTTGGCTGATATGGTCAAATCCAGTCGAGCAGTGACGGTTTAATCCAACTTTGAGTATCTTATGTTAAAAACAGACGCTGCATCAAATTTAGAGACATTAAGAAATCTCAAAGTCGCTGCCATGGTCTTTTTTATAGTGACATTACCCTTTATCTTCTATTTGACCAGCTGCTCCCCCAAAAGTGACCTCGAAAAAATCGTCGCAACGCCACCGATGATTTATGAACAACGTACCAACGAGGCTGTGCCAGCTACGCAGCAAATTTTGATTCCATTTTCTCAATTGGCAAAAGATGATAAATTTTCATTCAATCAATATCATCCCAGCACCGAAGAAGAAATCGAACATTTTCAATCCGACAAAACATGGTCATCTGCATCTATTCCCTTTCATAGTCACACTGGACGATTGTATGTGTATATGGATTTTGCTGGGCAGCAAAGTACACGTAAAGATATCGACTTTTATCTCTTACCCATCTGTGATACCTCGCCGTTGGTATCCCCTTGCAAACTCTCGGCAGCACAGGAGTATGAGAATTATTTCACGGCATCCACTCATAAAAATACCGATTATCAAACTTTAGAACAGAATAAATTATGGCTGTATTATGGGCATGATTTCAGCAAACAATATTATCTATCCCCACCTCAACAGTATCTCAAATTCATGCTACGTGCCAACATTCCAGAAGGCTACGATTCTCGCTGGATTCGCATTAGTTTTAGTGATAGCCCAATCGTTCTAAAGCAAGTCAGCTATTTTATGCAGAATCAACACGTTCATATTTATCAATATTTATTATTACTGATTCCTATCCTGGCAGGGGCATTGCTGGCTTATTATAAACAATTCTATGATATGACACATGCCATTATAGGCTTATCCCTATTTGCTCTATTTTCCATTCATGTCATGATTTGGGATATACATTATATGGTCATAAGCTGTTTATTGCTAGCACTGGCAGGGATGCTCTATAGTTTTGGTATTTGGTTATATTTTTGGGTCTATCTGGCTGGTGTCTATATCGTCAGCACCTATGCCTATCAATATTATGCAGGCTTTAATAAAGGGTTCTTTATGCAGATCGGCTTGATTCTGCTCATTGGTTTTGCACTGTATATGACCGAACAGAACACCTCAAGGGAACACAGCATTTAAAAAACGCAATATTCAGCACCCCATACCATCGAAAAAATAAATTATTTTTATAATTTTAATCTGTTTTACATATTATAAAATCACTTTATACTCAACTCATCGCGGAATGAGATACGGCTTAGCAGAACAATGGATGAAACACCAACGTTCTGTTACAAATAATACAGCACGACCTTGCGGATTATTGCTTTAATCATGAATGCACACAGCCAACCTAACAAGACACTAGGAGAAAGCCATGAGTGATGATACAAAAAAATGTCCTTATAGCCATTTAACCACGGATTTTGGTGCACCTGTTCCAGATAATCAGAACAGCTTAACGGCTGGTTCTCGAGGCCCACTACTTGCCCAAGATGTGTGGCTCAATGAAAAGCTTGCAAATTTTGTCCGTGAAGTCATTCCAGAGCGTCGTATGCACGCCAAAGGTTCTGGGGCATTCGGGACATTTACCGTAACGCACGACATTCACCAATATACTCGAGCAAAAATCTTTAGTGAAATCGGTAAAAAAACTGAAATGTTTGCTCGATTTACCACTGTTGCAGGAGAACGTGGTGCAGCCGATGCCGAACGTGATATTCGTGGTTTTGCCTTAAAGTTTTATACCGAAGAAGGCAACTGGGATATGGTCGGCAACAATACCCCAGTCTTTTTTCTGCGTGACCCACGCAAATTCCCCGATTTAAATAAAGCCGTAAAACGTGACCCACGCACCAATATGCGTAGTGCCACCTATAACTGGGATTTTTGGACATTATTACCTGAGTCATTTCATCAAGTTACCGTTGTGATGTCGGATCGTGGCATTCCCAAAAGTTATCGCCACATGCACGGCTTTGGCAGCCATACCTATAGTTTTATCAATGCCGATAATGAGCGTTTTTGGGTGAAATTCCATTTTAAAACCCAACAAGGGATTGAAAATCTCACCGATGCTGAAGCCGAAGCCGTGATTGGTAAAGACCGTGAAAGCCATCAACGCGATCTATATGATGCTATTGAGCGTGGTGATTATCCCAAATGGACCATGTATGTCCAAATTATGCCAGAGCAGGATGCAGAAAAAGTCCCTTATCACCCTTTCGACCTGACCAAAGTCTGGCCGAAAAAAGACTACCCATTGATTCAAGTCGGTGAATTTGAGCTCAATCGCAATCCAGAAAACTTCTTCCTTGATGTTGAACAATCTGCATTTGCACCCAGTAATTTAGTCCCTGGTATTGGTGCATCACCCGACCGTATGTTACAGGCACGCTTATTTAACTATGCCGATGCACAGCGTTATCGTTTGGGCGTGAATTATCAACAAATCCCTGTGAATCAAGCACGTTGTCCAGTACACAGTAACCATCGTGATGGTCAAGGGCGTGTCGATGCCAATTATGGTAGCTTGCCACACTACGAACCCAACAGCTTTCACCAGTGGCAAGAGCAACCACAATATCGAGAACCGCCTTTAAAAATCACAGGTGATGCCGATTTTTGGGATTATCGTGAGGATGATAATGACTACTTTAGCCAACCTAGAGCCTTGTTTAATTTGATGAATGATCAGCAGAAACAAGCACTATTTGATAATACCGCACGTGCCTTAGGTGATGCCTTAGACTTTATCAAAGCACGTCATCTTGCCAACTGTGAAAAATGCCATCCAGACTATGCCACAGGCGTGCGTGAGGCTTTACAACGTTTAAATCCTTAAACCTTTTTGTTCCCTGCCAAAGTCTCCCATTCAATTTGGGAGGCTCGCAAGGGCGAACTTGCCAGCTACTCCGCAATCTCAATCCGAATGGTTTCAAAACGCACCCGCCCCGCATGAATAGCTTTCGCAATCGCCTGCTGTCCTTTACTTAATCGTGCCTGTCCAGATTTGATATCAATCAATACGATCTCGATATCTTCAGCATTACAGCCCCCTTCCCGATATTCGCTATACCCTGAAAACACGACATAATCGACAGGATCACCCAAAAACTTCGCATCGCTGGGCAAATAATCAAATTCTGGAAATAATGGGGCAAATTGCTCTGCCATTTTACCTTTCAACACCGCACGACTGGTATTGACACTTTTCTTACGTGCCGAAGTCAATGCCGTTTCATGCTCCAATATTAAACGGCTGATTTCTGCTTGATGTTCGGCTTTAAGTTGCTGCACTCGCCCAAATAGAAACCAAAAACTACTAAAAACACCCCCTAGTACCACACCCAGCAATAACGCCACCGTTACCGACATAACTTTACCTTGTATATTTTTACCATTCCCTATAATAAAACATTCTGGCAGTATAAGACGAACATCATTTGGTCATCCTCCTGTCACAATAAAATGTTATGCTTGGGGGGAATATTAATTTATCTAATTTTAAAATGGGTGCAGCATGAAAACAGTTTTAATTGCAAATCAAAAAGGTGGTTGTGGCAAAACTTTAACAGCAATTACACTGGCTTCTGCACTGGCAAATAAAGGATTTAAAGTCGCACTTGCCGATGCCGACCAACAAAAATCTAGCCTACAATGGCTTAAAATGCGTCCACAGGATGCCTCAGCGATTACCGCACTCGACTGGCGAGATGAGCAATCCATTGGTGATACTCCCAAAAAAACTGACTGGCTCATCATTGATGCACCAGGGGCACTATCAGGGGAGCAGGCAGAACAACTCATCGCCGAAAGTCATGCCATGATAATCCCTTTACAACCTTCGTTTTTTGATATTGATAGCACGCGCCGCTTTCTTAAAAGAATTGACGACATCAAACGTATTCGCAAAGGCAAAGTGGATATTCATTTATTGGCAAATCGAGTCAAAACAGGTGCAACGAGTCAAACCCAAATTCAGCAATTTTTTGATAAAATTGAACAGCAGCCCATTGCATGGATTCATGAACGCAGTGCCTATACTCAACTTGCCATGCAAGGATTATCTATTTTTGATAAACAACAAAAGCAATACCTATTGATACAACAACAATGGGATGCTGTACTCAAGCAGTTACTTGGGCAAAAAACAACACAACATCAACAAGACTGGTTCTAGTTTGCACAATTTTCAGCTAACATTGAGCATACTTTAAATTTTTGATATGGATACGAACCAGTGCAACAAAATGTGTCTTTACTTCATCGTATCTTGCTTTTTAGTCTGCTATTTGGTCTGATTTTATTAAGCTATAAAGTCCTACAATACTTTATTATACCTGTGGTCTGGGCATCCATTATCACCTATATCACTTGGCCAATGTATCGACGCATTCATCTTTGGTGTGGTGAACGTAAAAATTTAAGTGCACTACTGATGACCACAGCACTCTTGCTGGTCGTGGGTATTCCTCTCATTATTGGACTTTTTGTCCTACAATACGAAGGGCGACATCTGTATCAAGACTTACAACGCCAACTTTATTCAGGTCACGTCATCGTACCCGAATTTGTCCAGAAACTTCCTATTATCGGCAATGAGATACAACGTATCCTCAAAGAGTTGAATCATAATCCCCATGCAATCTCATCGAACATTGGGACTTGGATTCAAGGACATCTTGGTTATGGACGTTTAGTCATTTCTGAGATTAGTCGCAATATCATAAAATTATTCTTTGTCGCACTTTCATTGTTCTTCTTCTACCGTGATGGTCATATTATTCTGGAACAGGTCAAACGAGCTTTTGGGCTGATTATTGGCGAACGTATTCATCACTATTTTACCACCATTTCCGAAACCACTCGTGCCGTGGTTTATGGTGTTGGTTTAACTGCAGTGGCTCAGGCACTACTGGCAGGGTTAAGCTATTTCGTCGCTGGTGTTCCCAATCCCATGCTACTCACCATTGTCACCTTCCTGTTGGCATTGATTCCTTTTGGCACGCCAATCGGATATGGCAGTGTCGCATTATGGTTATTTTCACAAGGGCAAACCGTTGAGGCGATTAGTGTAATGGCATGGGGGGTCTTCATCGTCAGTAGTGCCGATAATGTGATTCGCCCATTGGTCATTTCAGGTGCAACCAAAATTCCCTTCCTTCTGATCATGTTTGGCGTACTCGGTGGTTTAAGTAGCTTTGGGTTGGTCGGTCTATTTATTGGGCCCGTGATTTTGGCGGTATTGCTCGCCTGCTGGCGTGAATGGATACAGGACACCATTCAACAAAATGAACTACAACAAAGACCACTTTTTCCTCAGGACGATAGCGAAATCGAGTCTGCGGATACATAAACACAATGATATGGAGGTCATAAATCTGCTAGATTCCTATCAATCACCCTAGGGATAGCAAGATGAAAACAAATTTTACTTTACTCGCTTGTAGTCTATTGAGCATTAGTCTGCTCACTGGCTGTAATACCATGGCAGAACAACAAGGCTTAAAACATACCATTGTGATCAATAGCGTCACCAGTACTGGTATAGGCAATAACATTGGCACAGTCACCTTTACCGAAAGCAGTAAAGGGTTACTCATTCAACCCAATTTAAGCCAATTATCGGCAGGGCAACATGGTTTTCATATCCATGAAAATCCATCCTGTGAACCAGACCTCAAAGATGGTCAAGCAGTGGCTGCATTAAAAGCAGGAGGTCACTTAGACCCTCAACGTACAGGCAAACACGCCTCTGCAACAGGTCATGGGCATTTGGGGGACTTGCCTGCTCTCACCGTCAATGCCGATGGTACAGCAACCATGCCCGTCCTCGCACCACGCCTTAATATTGATCTCATTCAAGGGCGAACGCTGATGATTCATGCTGGTGGTGATAATTATTCAGATTCACCAGAACCCCTTGGCGGCGGAGGTGCACGTATTGCCTGTGGTGTTATTCAATAAACGCATCGGCATAAAAAACCAAACCCATGGTTTGAGCTATACCACCAAGCAAAACCTTGCGTTATTCAACCCAAGGTTTTCATCTATCACACATTTTTTGAGGCATGATAATGACACAAGCGACCTTACCTTTACCACAATTTAAAGACTTCAATATTCAGAATTTAAAACAACAGATTCAGGATATTTTGGTACAAGGTAAACAACTTTTAGCCAATGTCATGATGACCCAAAACTTTCAAGATACGCTCAAAGTCATTAAAAATTTTGATGATTTTGAAAACAATTTTAGTGAACATTGGGGTGTATTATCGCACCTGAATGCAGTGATGAATACCCCAGAATTGCGAGAAATCTATCAATCATTATTACCCGAAGTCAGTGATTTCTATACGCAAGTCGGGCAAAATGAAACGCTGTATCAAAATTATCAATTTCTAGCAGACCAAAGTGAATTTACCCATTTACGCCCTGCTCTGCAAAGTGCCATCCGTCATGCCATCAAAGATTTTAAGCTATCAGGTGTCGCATTAGAGCCACAGAAAAAAATCGAATTTGCCAAGATTGCCGCACGCTTATCGCAGCTTTCTTCAGACTTTTCCAACCACGTTTTAGATGCAACACAAGCCTACGTTTTGCCATTATCCGATGAGCAACTCCAAGGGATTCCCGAAAGTAGCCAAGCCTTGCTTCGACAATATGGGCAACAAAAAGGATTAGAGCAAGCGACTGCAACATTGGATATTCCTGCCTATCTTGCCATCATGACCTATGCCGATGACCGTCAGCTACGAGAAACGCTATACCATGCCTATACGGCACGTGCTTCCGAACTCGGCAATCCAGAATTTGACAATAGTACTGTGATGCAGGAAATTTTGGCATTACGTGAACAGCAAGCTCAGCTTTTGGGTTTTGAGACTTTTGCCGAATTGTCTTTAGCTCGCAAAATGGCACCCAGTGTCAGCAAAGTCCGTGAATTTCTACTGGATTTAGCAGCAAAAGCCCAAGCTCCCGCCCTTACCGAACTGGCAGAACTCAAAGCCTTTGCAGCTCTGGATGGTATTGAAAATATTCAGGCTTGGGATACTGGTTATTATGCAGAAAAACTCAAACAGCAACATTACAACCTATCACAGGAAGCCTTAAAACCTTATTTTCCCATTGAAAAAGTCGTCACAGGCTTATTTGCCATTGCAGAAAAATTATACGGCATTCACATCCTCGAAAAACAAGCCGATGTCTGGCATAAAGATGCCAAATATTATGAAGTTGAAGAACATGGCAGCGTCATTGGTGGTTTTTATTTTGACCTCTACGCACGAGAAAACAAGCGTGGCGGTGCATGGATGAGTGGTTTTCGCTCCAAAGTCAAAGACCTACAACTGGATCAAAAACCAGTTGCCTATATGGTGTGTAACTTTGCTCCCCCTGTTGGTACTACCCCAGCACAACTGACCCATGATGAAATCACCACCCTATTCCACGAATTTGGACACGGTTTACACCATATCCTCACCGAAGCTGACCATATCGGTGTCGCAGGCACACATGCCGTGGCATGGGATGCCGTAGAATTACCCAGCCAATTTATGGAATTTTGGGCATGGGAAAAACAAGGGTTAGATTTAATCAGTGCCCATATCGAATCTGGCGAACCATTAGCCAAAGATTTGTTAGATGCTTTGTTTGCCGCACGTTATTTTCAAACAGGGATGCAGACCTTAAGACAGGTTGAATTTGCCCTATTTGACTTAAATATTCATGACATCGTGCCTGCACCTAATACCCAACAGATTCAAACGATATTAAATGCTGTACGTCAGCGAGTGGCGATTTTACCTGTCCCTGCTGATAATCGTTTTCAGCATAGTTTTAGCCATATCTTTGCGGGTGGTTATGCGGCTGGATATTATTCATATAAATGGGCTGAAGTGCTGGCGAGTGATGCCTTCGATAGATTTGAGCAAGAAGGTATTTTTAATCCTCAGACTGGGCAGGATTTTCGACAACATATTTTGGCAGTCGGTGGACAAATTGATGCACTCGACGCTTTTCAAAAATTCCGTGGTCGAGAACCAAAAATAGATGCTTTACTTCGTCATAATGGTTGGACGATAAAAAGCTAATCCGATACACTATATTTTGGAATTGACGTTGAGTGTATCATGATGACCAAAAAACGCTTTATTGCGGGTGCAAAATGCCCAAAATGTCAGGCGCAAGATAAAGTTGTGATGATCACAACGGCTGATGCCGAATGGATTGAATGTATTGAGTGTAATTATAGCGAACAGCGTCCAACCGAAGTTGAGGCTGAAATTGCTGAGTTACCCGATGACGTAGGGGTTATTCAATTCAAACCACAGCAAAAATAACGCAAATATGTTTTAGGTACCGACATGGTAGGCAAATTAAAATTTAATAAAACACTAGCAATGGTGTCTGGTATAGCCATGATTTTGGCAATCGCAGTCTTTTTTTATGTTCAGCGCATGCAGCATGGGGAAAATTCGCCTGTGCCTGCTGTCAAAACTGCAGTGATACCAGCACAGCAAACCGAAATCGCAACAGCAGAATATCATGCTGAACAAGTGCAACAACCCGAACAAGCCTTTGAAGGATTGGTTGCTGAGAATCTGCTGGAACAACCGATTCCTCCAGACAATGCTTTAATTAAAGATGAAATCAGCCAACTCAAAGACATCCAGTCACAATTGCAGGAACAAAAAGAATTGCTGCAACAACAACACCAAGATGCTGATAAGTTGTTACAACTCAAGGAACAACAGCTTGCCGATATGGAAAAGCAACTCAAATCCTAAGGCTATCCGTCGTCATGACTTTTCTATTCGAGTGTCTTGTGAGAGAAACATCGGCACATCACGTCATTCTGCACTAAAATAGCGGCTGAACTCATTACCCAGCCGTTCTCTCATGACATCTCCCCAAAATATTCGTGTTGCCCTGTTATTGCTCATGGGGTCAGCCTTATTATTTTCCAGTATGGGCGTACTCGTTCGCCTTGCCTCACATACAGTTGATAATGCAACAATCGTCTTTTTCCGCAATGCAGTCGGACTGATTTTTATTCTACCGCTGGTACTACGCTCTGGATGCCATAATTTAAAAACCCAAAAGCTCTGGATGCACACTTGGCGTGGGGTCATCGGACTGACTGCCATGTATGGATTCTTCTATGCCATTGCCCACATGAAACTTTCCAATGCCATGGTCTTCACTTATTCATCTCCCATCTTTATTCCACTGGTGGCATGGTTATTCCTAAAAGAAAAAATGACCATCTGGACTTTTGTCACCGCAAGCATTGGTTTAATGGGCGTACTCTTTGTCGCCAAACCCGATGAAGGATTATTTAATACCCTTTCTGCTGTCGGTCTAGTGGCGAGTTTCTTTGCCGCAACTGCATTTGTCACAGTACGAGCGTTAACCAGCACAGAGCCACCTGTACGCATCGTCTTTTATTTTTGCCTGATTTCCACACTGATTTCTGCTGCTCCAATGTTCTGGCATTGGCGTAGCTATACACAATCAGAACTCCTCTATTTAGTTGGTGCAGGCATTCTCGCCACTTCCAGCCAACTACTCATGTCCCATGCGTATAAACGAGCACCTGCTGGAACAATTGGCCCTGCCAATTATTTAGCGATTATTTTTGCAGGCATTTGGGCAGCAGTTTTATGGCAAGAATATCCTGATATTTACAGCTACATCGGTTTTATGATTATTCTCATTGCTCTCGTCATGTGTTCGCCAAATGTACAGAATAAATTGAGTAGAAAATAACCTCTTAAAATTAAAACCATAAAAAAGCAGCCGAAGCTGCTTTTTTATTCCATTTTATTAATGATACCAACCAAACATCTTGAAGATATACGGTGCAAAAGTCGTAATCATTAACGCTGGGAACATTACGATAATCGGTAAGATCCAACGCTCATAGCGATAATAAAAACTGGTATATTTTGCTTTTGCTTCAGCATCCGCCGCCATGACTTCCTCATCCCCGACAGACAACCTTGTCAGCAAGTGATTCAGTGCAACTGGTGGTGCCACATAACCAAACTCGAAGGCAACCAAACAAATCATCCAGAAGTGAATCGGATGAATACCATTTTGATAAGCGACAGGTGCAACCGTTGCCGCAACCAAAATCACCGCACCAAATGGATCGGTCGTCATACCAATGAAAGCCAACAACAGTGCAATAAAGATCAATGAAATATACATACTACCAAGATGAGTTGGTAATAAATGTACAATTTCAGCACGCTCAATCAAGCCACCAATACTCACCGACAACGCCATGAGAATGATTAATGCACCAATATGTCCAATGGTTTCAAACGTCGCAAAATTCACTGCCTGAGTAAAATTCCGCTTACTACCTATGGAGTGTGCATCATGCTCACGTAAGAATGCTGATTTTTTCTCATGCTCGGCAACCAATGTTTCATGTTCTACATTTACAGTTGGTGCCACAAATGCAAGCTCTTTCCGATCACGAAGTTTGTCATAGAACACCATTGCCAGCATAATCAGTGGCAGAATGGTCGGACCTGTGAATTCATTCAGTTCTGTATCAAGCACGTATTTGTAGAAACAGATGATGATAGCCATAATGACGACATACGGCATCACTGGACCAAGGGCTTTAATCATGCCTGGAATCGCAACTTTCGGTGAGTTCACACGGAATTTTGTCTCAGCGAATAGCAATGAAATACCAAGGAACAAGAATGCTGTCATCCAGAATACATAAATACCATGACTGAATAATTCATCAGAAGTCACATGTTTACTATCCAACATGGCGATAATCACCACCAATAGACATGGACGTAATACCACCCCTAACGAACCTGACATTGCAGATACCGCCAGTGCATACTGACGACGTGCACCAGAGTTCCACACTTCCTTATAGATAATCGCACCTGCTGCGACAACAAAAATCCCCGATGCACCTGTATATGCAGTTGGAACTGCTGCTGCAATCAAGATTAACCAAGTCAAAGTTTCTGGTGCAAAGTTCCATGGACGCAAAATGTTCATGAATAAATCCATGGCACGTGTTTGCGTCAATAGCATCCCCACCCAAATCAGCAATGCTAAACTCAAGAAAATATTGGAGAATGAGATCAATTGCCCCAGATATACCGCTTGACCAACGCTATAATCCATAAAGAAGATGAATGCGATACCACTGTCAATCGCCATGACGGCATACAATGGAATAGACAATAATGCCAATCCGAAGCTGCCACCTTCCTTACGTGGTGCAGATGGCTTAATCAACTTATACAAACTCAGCAAAGTCAGTATTGCAAAACAAGCTGTCCATAAATAGTTAATGGCCATTTCCGAGCCGACAACGGCCACACCAGCTTTTTGAATACTTTGTAGATATGCAATACATGAATAGGTCAATAAACCATTGGCGATGACCATCGCCGTATCATGCACTCTATAATCAATCCGAGTCACAGCTGGACGCAAGCCAATATGATGCTTATGCACTGTTGCCGAGATTGCAGCGATCATCACCATAATCACCAGCAATAAAGCACGATTCTCTGTCCCAAATGAGAATAGCCAGAAAAAAGATTTTTCAACGGCACGATAAGCTTTAATACTCGAATGCTTTTCAACATAAATATTCGCATTATCATAAAATTCATGTTTCTGAGCACAATCTTTCTGGGCATCCATAAATGAAGCACGGACTTCATCTTCAGATGGCAAACCAAAAAATGCCATATCAGGGTCAGCCGCATTGGCTGCCATCTTTTGTTGAACCTGTGTTTCGATATCTGGGTTACGTTCACACGTTGGTTTCGCCGCTTCCACACGCAAAAATGAATATTGCATTCCTGTCGATGGGTCACCATACAGCTTTTCGCCAATACGCAAAAGCTGACCGTGAATCATCTCACCAGTACCAATAATTAATGTCAAAACAAGAAGGAGGAAAATAGCTAGCGTTGAAAATTTATTAAAAACTTTCGTCGCCGTCCCTGCTCCTGTATGTAAATCGTTCTCTTGCATAAGTATCCCACTTACCCACAAACCATGCATGCACAGTTTGTTATTATTGTATTCCTACTATTTTGCTATCCTATTCGATACGCAAATATACCCTTTGTGAATCTGCCTGAAATTATGCTTAAAAAAAATGGCTTTGGCTACCTATTACAATTTTTTTTTAGCCAACCACTATCGCCTACTCCAAACCCAAGAGCATAACAACAATACAATTCCCCAGAATACGCCCATTTGATGTGCTTCGATTAAGACTGGACTACCAATCAATTGCTCCGTCGCAGATAGCCCACCTGTCACGCTCTCCCAGCTGAGTTTTAATAGGATTCCCAATAAAATCCCTATGGCAAATAACCGTTCTCCCTTTAAGCGATAACTCAATACAGCAGCCACCACATACAAACCATGTAACACCCCTGAAAAACCTGCATACCACTGTACTTCAGGGTAGAGCCAATACAAGGTCACGCTGCTGAATACAGGTAACACAATAGAAAACCATAAGAGAATATCAATGCGGACTTTGGGGAAAATAACAGGCAAACATGCCAATGCCACCATATTCAACAGATAGTGCATCCAGCCAACATGTACCCAGTGTGCCGTAAGCAATCGCCATGGTTGCTCCCACAGCTCATCACGTGAATAAATAAAATACTCGGCATAAAATTGTAAAATTGCAGCAAGTAAAATACTTGCTGCAATCCAAAAAAAGGTCAATTGCTGCTTACACCGCATACAAAATGCGTCGCTGCAACTTATTCCGAAGGTTCAGACATATCATCTTCGGCAGGTGTATCAGACTCAGGAGCGGCGGAATCATCAAATAAATCCACACCCAAATCTCCCAAACCATCATCCGCAGCAGCATCCCAGAATGTGCTATAACCACTATCATCCGCCATACGCACACCTGTATTTTCTGTCCAATAGCGATCTGCAATCGAACGCACCATCAAACCAGCCATGGTATTAACTAAGCGAAAATCAGGGTTTACCGCTTTATCATCACCAAGTGACTGACCATAACTACGTAATGCATCACGTATCCTTGCAGGATCACCACTGGCTTGTGCAGAAACCACATTGAGAGCATGTGGCAGACGTACCCCTGTACGCTCACCAATTTGCATCGACTCTTTCAAGGTTTGCATTGGATCTGGTTTATCATCACCAGCACCAGGTAGAAGCATCCAAATCACTGCACGTACTGCATTTGGTGCTCCCCAATATTCGGTATTATCCAGACATGCCATACCACGTTCTACAATCGCAGCAATATCTTTCGGAACATTGACTTGTCCACCTGAGTTGATGTCATTCGTTACCGATTGTAAACCATTCAACATCCCCAACAAATACACAGTTTTATCCAAATCTTTTTTCATGGTTGGGCAAGAATCACCCAGTTTAAAACGATATTTTCTTTCCCACGTTTCGGCAAATTGCTGATAGCTGGTATATTGACGTTGTGCCGCCAATGCTGCCCAACGTTTTTGCTCAATACGAGCATCCTGTGCTTCTGTCACATTGCCTGCTTTTGAGGCACGCATATAACGCAATTCAGCTTCCAGTGCACTACCCTCTGCACACATACCTGCTGCAGAATACATCAACACAGCCATACGAGTAGGATCTGCACCCATATCTTTGGTCGCCATAATTGCTGGTGTCAATGAGTTCCCAGATGCACATGCCATATCAGCATCATCCATCGCAAGAATAGGGGGAACAATATGGTTTTCGGCAAATCCTAAAGCAACATTTGCACCTGTTTTAATCACAAACGAACAACCAGAAAATGTGATTGCTGTCGTTACAGCTAACGCCATACTTTGGCATAGTCTACGTACCTTAGACATGTAACATCCCTCTATGTAATAATTTTGTTTCAACGTTCCCTATCGCACACGATAGCAAAGTGTCTAATGACCTACAAGACCACTTCACTAAAAATTCTCAGCAGTATAGTCAATTCGCCCTCTAGTTTAAACATTTATTGCTTATAATTTTACCAATTTTCTGCTTTTGATACCTTAGGGTCTAAAAATAAAAACAAGCCTATGGGAGAATAGGCTTGTCTGGGAGAGTTTCAAGAAAATATTAAACTTTAGATTTTTGTAAATCTTTCGCCATATCTTCTCTGATTATCGTGCCGATACGACCGACAACAATCGCACCCACAACGACAGCAATAAATACAGTCGGTAACATAGTAACCTCCTAAAAAAAACATCTCAGTTGATGTACAACTAAATTAACAATTTTTTTGCAATTCTCCTATTTGACTGTCCGACAATCATATGACAATAGATAAACGGATCATTTTATTGTTAAACAATAAAATTTATTTCATTTATTTTCATAAGATTAAGATATATAAAAAATTTCAACGTCTAACAAAACTCAATAAACCCGACAAAATTGCTGCAAAATACGCCATTTTTCCCGACTTATTTGATCCTTCACCACACAAATGGTGTGCATTTTTTGGGTATTTTCTAAGCAAAAGTGACAAAAAACAACATAACCAAACGATTGGATGGCGTGTAATTGTCCTTGTAAAAGTTTTTTATCCGTCGTGTGCAATGTCCAAGTTTTGCCCTCCATATGGGCAAATTGATCAATCTTGTACATGGGTCGCCACACACCTATCAGCACTACAAAAAATACAATACTCAGCACCAGCCAAAGCGACGACATGATTGTAGTTGCCAAACTGATATAGCCTAACAAGACCACGCACTGTAGCAGTATTTTCAATATGCTTGGGCGTAACTTGAAAAACAGTTCAGTGGCGTTCATACCGAATGTAATCGTTGTTTCATTTTTAGAATCAAAGCCATCAGTTCTGGTTTGGCTGGTTCAGACACCATCATAAACCAATCCAATAAGTCTGGATCTTCCTGTTCAATCAATTCGGCAAACAGGGCTTTTTCCTCTGCCGATGCCGATAGATATTGTTCTTTGACATAAGGGTCAAAATAGATATCCAGCTCTTTTAAACCACGACGAGCACGATAAATCACTTTACGCTCTTCCAAAGTTGGTTCGTATGACATCGTGTTCTCCACAGTAAAAAATACAATTATGCTAGGTATTGTACCGCAGCCAACCACAATAACTCTACTCAAAATCGTATCGACCTTGTGGCAAAAGATACCATTTTTACGCAGGATTTGAGCAGTCCGCACATTGCAGCCATGATTGATTTCTTTTTTACTGATGACACACTTTATGTCTAAATTTTGATAAGGAAAATACAATGTCTGACGGAGCTATTCGCCCACTTGCAAATATGTTACCTCGTAAGCTATTCAATGCAGACCACGAAGCGTTTCGTGATACTGCACGCCGCTTTTTCACCACAGAGGTTGCACCAAATTTAGAAAAATACGAAGAACAACAACATGTTGATCGTGACCTTTGGAACAAAGCGGGTGCATTAGGTTTACTCTGTACTACGATGCCAGAAGAATATGGTGGTTCGGGTGTCGATCGTTTATACAGCATGATTATGGTGGAAGAACAAGCCTATGCAGGTGATTCTGCTTCGGGGTTTTCACTACATTCTGACATTGTTGCCAACTATATCAATAACTTTGGTAATCACGAACAAAAACTCAAGTGGTTACCCAAAATGGCAACAGGTGAAGCTGTAACAGCGATTGCCATGACCGAACCTGGTACAGGTTCTGACTTACAAGCGGTACGCACCACCGCAGTTCTTGATGGTGATGAGTATGTGATTAATGGCTCAAAAATCTTTATTACCAATGGCTATCTCTGTGATATGGCGATGGTGGTGTGTAAAACAGGCAGTGGCGATAAAGGGTCTGCCAATCTTTCTTTACTCATTGTCGAAGCTGACCGTGCAGGCTTTAGCAAAGGAAAACCACTGAAAAAAGTCGGGATGAAAGGACAAGACACTTGCGAACTGTTCTTTGAAAATGTACGTGTACCCAAAGAAAATTTACTCGGTATGGAAGGTATGGGCTTTATCATGCTGATGAAAGAATTGGCTTGGGAACGTATGCTGGTCGCCATTATCTGTCAAGCAGGTGCAGAGGCTGCTTTTGCTCATACTGTACAATACACCAAAGACCGCAAAGCCTTTGGCAAGCCCATCGGTGCATTCCAAAATACCCGTTTTAAATTGGCTGAAATGCGTACCGAAATTGATATTTGCCGTGCATATTTAGACCGTTGTATGGAATTACAACTTGAAGGAACATTAGGCATTGATGCCGCAGCCGCAGCCAAATACAAACTCTCTGATATGTTCTCTGTAGTCGTCGATGAATGTGTACAATTACATGGTGGTTATGGCTTTATGTTGGAATACCCAATCGCCCGTGCCTATATCGACAACCGTGCCAACCGTATCTATGCAGGAACGAATGAAATTATGAAAGAGTTAATTTCACGTTCTTTATAATTGCCACGATTAACACTGATTGCAATGCGGCAAATTGCTGCATTGTTCATTACATACTGCACTTTATTTTTGATAATTATTCCGCACGGTAATCCCAATCGAAGCGAGCATGATAAAGAATAATGCAACCCACTGTAATAAAGTCAAATATTCATTCAATAATATCAAGCCTGTCAAAGCAGCCAAAGCAGGAGCAAGGCTGGTCAATGTCCCATAGGTCAGTCGATTGAGAAATTTTAACGCATACAAATCCAATGCATACGGAATCGCAGTTGCCAACAATGCCAAACCGATGGCATGCCCCCAAAATTGTGGATTTAAAATACCTGCTGCATGATTCACCAGCCCAACAGGCAGCCACATCAACGCCGCCAATCCAATCGCCAGCGTCAGACTGTGCATGCCTAGATTTTGCCGTACCACTTTTTGCCCAAAATAAATATACAGTGCCCAAAATACGCCAGCACTTAATGCCAGTATGACCCCTAACCATGAAATCCCATCATAATCCGACCATGGCATCAACAAAATGATACCGACAATCGCAAAAATCACCCAAATCGCATCGGTTTTCTTTTTGACTGCAAACAGTGCCAAACCCAAAGGCCCAATAAATTCCAACCCTACCGCAATGCCTTGTGGCAAAAGCACTAAGGAATGATAAAACAGCATATTCATACAGCCCAAAGACAGGCTATAACACAAAAGACTCCCCCATTGTATCGTATGTAACTGCTTGAGCATTCGCCATGAACGTAGCATCAAACCAACCAAAATACATGCAAAACAAAGCCTTAGAACGACAATAGAGGTTGGGTCAAGGACATGAAATAAATACTTGGCATAAGATGCACTGAGTTGGTATGCCATCATGGCAATCAACATACACAGCATCGCAAGCCACTGTTGGGAGAGATTCATCAGTTCACAATAAAGTTTTTGCTATTGGGTAAATGCACATAAAAAAAGACCATCTCATCAGACAGTCTTTTTCTATTATTCAATAGATTAGAATAAAATACGCACTCGAATTGTACCATCAACCTCATGCAAAGTATCTAAGGCTTCTTGTGATGCAGAGGCATCCACGTCCATCACCAGATAACCAACATCACCTTTGGTCATTAATGATTGACCCGAGATATTAATGCCTTGTTCTGCAAAGAGGGTATTAATTTTAGACAATACCCCTGGTACATTGCGATGGATATGCAATAAACGATGCTTGCCTTCGGTGAGTGGTAAAGCGATTTCTGGGAAGTTCACCGCCGATAAGGTCATCCCTTTATCAGAATAAGCCACAAATTTTTCTGCCACTTCCAGACCGATATTGGCTTGAGCTTCCATGGTTGAACCGCCAACGTGTGGGGTTAAAATCACATTTGGCAGACCACGTAACGGCGATTCAAATTCTTCACCATTGGCTTTCGGCTCTTTCGGGAATACATCCACCGCTGCACCAGCGATATGACCCGATTTAATCGCATCCGCCAAATCTTCAATAATCACACATGTACCACGTGCCGCATTGATAAAGATTGAACCCTCTTTCATCTGGGCAAACTGGTCTTTGGTAAAGAAGTTACGGGTTGATGGCACATCAGGCACATGTAAAGACACCACATCCGCATTTGCCAGTAATTCAGCCATTGTAC
>SSHE01000105.1 GCA_008017315.1 Acinetobacter sp. | reverse complement strand
AAGTCTCTTCCACAATGTGTTCTGGTTCAGCAACAGTAGATTGTGTTGAAATCGCACGTAATTTTGCAATCAATATAGGATTATCTTCATCTATAGATTGATCACGTAGTTTTTGCAAACGAACAGCGATATCATCCTGAGCAAAACGAATCGTTTGAATTGCTTGTGCAGAAGGTTGTAAAACACCTTTTAAAACACGTTCATAAATACTTTCAAGCTCATGGGCAATCGTACCCAAATGAGTCGCCTGTACCATATTTGCACCACCTTTTAAGGTATGCAAATAACGGAAAAGATTTTTCAATACGGCAGTATTATCAGGCTCTTGCTCCCATGTATTGAAGTCCTCATCCATACCGACCACAAGTTCATCAGACTCTTCTAAGAAAATATCCAACAAATCTGCATCAAAATCGCTATTAGCAGGCAGACTTTCCAAAATTTCTGCTGGCTGTGCCACATTTTCTGCATCGGCGATTACAACATGCTGAATTTCAGCAATAGTTTGTTCAAATTCTTCTTCAACCAAATGGGTCATCGCCAGCGTTTGACCAGAAGCCAAACCATCCAACGCATCAATGAGATATTGATGCAATTTTTGTGTCTGTTCCAATACATCAATATTATCAATCGCAGGTTGATTATTCTGTAAAGCAACATAGCAGCGTTTTAAATATTGTGTGACTTTATGTAAAGTTTCCGTTTGCTTCGATAAAGTATGATTGAGTAAAACATCAGCTTGTTCAATCAATACTATCAAATATGACTGTGCATCTCGTGCTGTTTCTTCAACAAATGCAAATTCCGCATCCAACAATTGATCCGTACCAAGATCCAATAGTTTTGCGACCAAACCTTGTGTATGGCTATTAGCAACAGGAACACTACTATTGGCTTCATAAGCAGTCCAAATTGCTGCAAATTCCTGACTCAATGTATCCAAACTACTAGAATGGCGATCTTCTGCTAATACAGTGACATAGGCTTTTACATATTCATAATAATCGAGTAATAATTGATTCTCTACGGTTGATTCAGAATAATGACCCTGATCAAGATGCTTAAATACATTTTCTACATTACTACTCGCCGTAAAGAGAGCATCGATACCCACCATACCAGAACTACCACGGATGGTATGTACTGCACGAAGTACACGATTAAAATTTTCAACACTAGGTTCTTGTTGTAAATGCAAGAACATTGAAATCGTATCAAGATGCTCAGCACTTTCTTCAAAGAAAATTTCAAGTGTCTGATCATCAAAACTTTCTATTTCCTTATTTTGCGTTGCGGAAATGTCTTCAATGTGTTCGGCAGGCTGCTCTGCTAGGATGATAGTATCCCCCACCACCACATCATCACTTGGAATTTCTTGTGTACGATAATAATCCACAGCAAATCTTAATGTAGGATGAAGCTCTCCTCCATCACGCAACTGTTGTGCTGCCACAACCCATGGACGAAAATCAACTTGATGCTCTACATCATTTTCAAAATCTTGTACCAATGTTTTATACAATACGGCAACAGAATAGACCAATTCCTGAATATCTCGATTCAGTGTTATTGTGTCAGACATGACACGGTTAAGCATTTCCTCAATTGACCATGCCAATTCACCCGATCGAACAGCTCCTGCCATTCTCCCAGACCCTTTGAGGGTATGGTATGAACGACGAATATCAGTCAATATCGCTTTACTTGACGGATCAGCCAACCATTTTGGTAATGTCTCATCCAGAAATTCGATAATTTCCTGTACTTCTTCAATAAAAATTTCACGAATCTCAGGATCCTGATCTTTAAGTTGATCAGTCGGAAGCTCAATATGACTAATTAATTCTTTTAAAACTTCGTTCATAAGCTTTGCTTCTCTTCTACTCTCACCGTGCAGCACTATAGATTCCATGAACTTTCAACATCAATATCCCTATACCACGAAAATCCATCTTGTATCTTTTAGTACGCTATATTCCATTAATAATATCTTTGATCTTTGGCAGGATGTCATGCTTGATGACATCCTGCCTCACCATTACACGCTCTCTGGTAACTTAAAGTCAGTCACCGATTCACGCAATGCTTCCGCCATGTGTGAAAGTTCGGTAACAGAACGAGCTGCTTCCATCGTCGATGATGTCGTTTGATGCGTAATATCCTGTACGACATTCATCGTTTGCGAAATATGTGCCGCAGAACTCGACTGTTCACGTGCAGCATCCGAGATACTTTGAATCAGTGTCGCAAGTGTATCCGATACGCTTTGAATCTCATCCAGTGCAACACCCGCATCTTTCGCTAGAGTTGTACCACGCACAACCTCTGTAGTGGTCAATTCCATTGAAGCCACGGCTTCATTGGTATCTGATTGAATGGTTTTCACCAGCGATTCAATCTGTTTGGTTGCAGCAGCAGAACGTTCTGCAAGACGCTGTACTTCGTCGGCAACGACTGCGAAACCACGACCAGCTTCACCTGCCATAGATGCCTGAATGGCAGCATTCAAGGCAAGAATGTTCGTTTGGTCGGCAATATCGTTAATCAGCGATACGATGTTACCAATTTCCTGTGAAGATTCACCCAGACGTTTAATACGTTTTGAGGTTTCTTGAATCTGTTCACGAATGGTATCCATCCCCTCAATGGTACGGTTTACCACGTTCGCACCATTCGTTGCGATCCCTACCGAACGTTTCGCAACCTCGGCAGATTCCGTTGCATTTGATGATACCTGATCAATAGACATCGCAATTTGATTAATTGCCGCAGACGCACCCGCAATTTCCTGAGCATTATGTTCGGATGCTTCAGATAACTGCATGGTAACGTGCTGTGTTTCTTGGGTATATCTGGCAACTTCTTCAGATGTACTATTAATACGTGAAACAAGGTCACGTAGCTGATCGATTGCAAAGTTAATCGAGTCCGCAATTGCGCCCGTAAAATCTTCAGATACTGTTGCATAAGAACGCAAATCACCATCTGCTAAGTCTGCAATCTCATCAAGTAAACGTAAAATCGCGTTTTGGTTACGATCATATTCTTCTTGTAATGCCAATACACGCTGCTGATCGGCTTTGTTACGCAAATTCAAAAGCTTATACATAGAGAAAGCAACAGCCAATACTGCTATACCCAATAAAATCGACCAGAACCATGCAAAAGAATTGGTCTCTTTTGACAAACCACTCAATATTTTCAACATATCATCAGAAGTGCTGGAAATCTTAGTGGTTGCCTGACGCACTTCCAAAAGTGGTGCAGAGTTCACCAATACATTCACCGCAGCATTCTTTAAGACTTGATCGTATTCAGTCTGAATACCTTCAAGAATGGTACGCATTCCAGCATCATCAATACGCTCAACGCCATTTTCAGCACTACCCTTTAACTGTCCAGTCAAATAAGTACCAAAAGTTTCTGTATCCGTACTAAAGTTATCCGCATATTCAACAGAATTTTCATTACCCGTCAAGACTGCATTAATCGAACGCAAAATACGTTCTGCCAGATAAACCTGATTTTTTGCCAATACGACCTGAGATGCAGAATAACCACCACGAGCCATCTCATCGACCAGCAAGTTATATTCAGACTGCATTCCTGGTACGGCTTCGGTAATTTGCATACCCAAACCTTGCAATGTATTAATGGTATTCTGACGTTTCACAATTAAATCCACACTGGTACTTGTCACTTCCCAATCTGCAACCAATTTTTTAACGTTTTCACCATCACTATGTAAATCTACTACTGTTTTTAACGACTGATTAAAACTGTCCTGACTCTGTTTCAAATCTTTGATAATTTTATCATCACCACGAACCGAAGCATCTGCAGACTGTTTTGAAATTTGTTGTGAGAGTAGTCTTAGGTCACCCAAACTACGTGTTAGTGCAGTTTCACGGCTATTGGAAACCAATACAATAACGAATAAAACAATCACCGCCAGCAATGCGACAAAAAGCACACCGAGATAACGAACAACTTGCTGTCGCTCTCCACCAAAAAATGAGGCAAGTTGATCTAATAGCTTTCCTGCTTTATTCAATGCAGGGTTCATTCGCTGCATTTGATCACTTTTCTTTTTTCCTAAACCCAAGCCCATGCAAGCTCTCCCATAAACATTCTTAATCAGTCATCATTATGTTAATGATGGGTTCATAAAACTTTGGCTATTTAACAAATCTCTAAGCATAAACACATGCCACGGCTTATTTTGATGCATAAAATAACCTTGACAGAATTCCTTGAGAGATCCTGACAAATCATCCGATTTTTGAAAATAACTGCGTGTATTAAAGTGCTGAATACCAAACACCTGATCGACAATTACACCACAATAATGCTCTGGATGCGACAAACACAACACCTTACTGGTCTGTTTCAATTCAGATGAGGTATCAGAAATAAATGCTGGTAAATCCGTAATAGATAACAAACGCCCACGCAGATTTGCCACACCACAAGACCAAACTTTAGTATTGGGAATATGCGTCCATTCTGGGGTATAAATCACTTCTGCCACATCACCAAGAGGAGCAATAAAGTATTTACCCAACATCTCAAAAGCAACACCCGACCATCTTGATTCAAGATCAATCTGGTGAACTTGCCTTCTCTTCCCACGGTCTGCTAGACGCAGCAGCTCAATAAATCCCTTTGCAGCCATAATACTACTTCACATTCAGGTGATGCTTGATGGTTTCTATCAACTTCGCTTCATCTACTGGTTTCACCAGATAATCCTTCGCACCTTGTCGCTTACCCCACAAGCGATCAGTTGCTTGATCCTTGGTACTGACTATCACCACTGGAATATGCTTGGTTGCTGGATCTCGGGTAATCTGACGTGTTGCCTGAAAACCATTGACCCCAGGCATGACCACATCCATCAACACCAAATCTGGCAATGCACTTTTGGAAAGTATCACCCCATCCTCACCATTAACCGCTTCGATGGTCGTAAAACCATGTTTTGTCAGAATTTCTTTAAAACGAAAAGTTTCTGTCGGTGAGTCATCAATAATTAAGATATTCGCCATATCATCATCCTTCTTACCACATCAAAGATTCCACATCTTTAAACGGTTACGTGATTATTAATTGCCTCAAACAACTCTTCTTTACTAAAAGGTTTGGTCAGATATTGCTCCGAACCCACAATCTTACCTTTTGCCTGATCGAACAAACCATCTTTACTTGATAACATAATGACAGGAATATTCTGATAACTCTGATTATTCTTAATCAAAGCACAAGTCTGATAGCCATCCAGACGAGGCATCATGATATCAACAAAAATAATATCTGGACCAGTTTCAGCAATTTTTGCCAACGCATCAAAACCATCAATTGCGGTCACAACCTGACAGCCTTCTCGTTGCAACAATGTCTCGGCAGTACGACGAATGGTTTTAGAGTCATCAATAACCATGACTTTTAAATTACGAAGTTTATCTTCCATTTTACTCGCTATCCTAAAATAGGTTACATAGCAGAACATACATCTATGCTATATCTAGCTACTTTTTAACATAGATGTTTGCTTTTTCCAATCAATCTTTGTGATTTCAGTAAAAAAAATCATCTCGCCCATAAAAACGCAACATATGTCACACATCTCCCCCTAAAGGATTATGTTCAAAGTGTTTTTTCTGACCATTAAGTTCGAATGCCACCAACTGCCCACCCCAGACGCAACCACCATCCAGTGCAACTATTTGTGGATGAATCTCTTTTGCCTGTAATGCCGCCCAGTGTCCAAATAGAATTTGGTGCGTTGCCGCGACTTGATTCTCAAAATCAAACCATGCTTTAAAACCATCTGGCATTGGATCATCCAGACTTTCCTTAAATACAAAGTCCAAATGCCCCTGTTCATCAATAATCCGCATACGAGTAAGATAATTTACAATCGCACGCAAGCGTTCATTCCCCTGTAAATCATCTGACCAAATATCAGGCTGTGAACCATACATCTGTGCCAAAAAACCATCCAGCGTTGCCAAATCCGATTGCAATACATGTTCAACTTCTCGTGCATAGCTTTTTACTTGAGTGAATGACCAAATATGTGGAATCCCTGCATGTGTCACAACATACCGATCATCAATCTCGATCAAGAGTGGTTGATGACGTAACCAGTCTATTAAATCGCTACCATCAATGGCATCAAAAATATCCTGCGTTCTATCTTTTTCTTTCATGGTTTTAAAACCACGGCTGGTTGCCAACAAGGTCAAATCATGATTACCCAAAACAGTTGCGGCTGCCCCTTGTTCACAGAGTTTTTTCACAAAACGTAAACAGGAGAGTGAATCTTCGCCCCGTGCGACCAAATCACCTGTGAAATAAATAAAATCCTGACTGGCATCAAATTGGATACTTTTTAGTAAGGCTTTTAGTGCAGCAAAACAGCCTTGTAAATCACCAATCACATAAGTATGGCGATACTTATTCTGAGATATTGCATTCATTTAAAATACCTCAATACAAGCATCAGACAACGCAACAAATTGTGCTAAGGATAAATTTTCTGGGCGTGCCATCGGATCAATACCAACGTGTGCAAATGCCGCATCATCCAGTTTACCTTTTAAACTATTACGCAAGGTTTTACGACGTTGCGTAAACACATGTGCAACCAATGCAGCAAAATTCCGTTCATTTTGTGCCTGTATCGGTTTTTGCGAATATGGCTCTAAACGAAACACAGCACTGGTCACTTTAGGTGGTGGATTGAATGCTCCTGCTGGCACTTCAAATAAATAGGTTGCTTTACAATAATACTGCAACATAATCGACAACCGACCATATTCTTTACTGTTTGGCTCGGCAGTAATCCGTTCCACCACTTCTTTTTGTAGCATAAAGTGCATGTCCTGAATATTTGCACCTTGCTGCACCAAATGAAAAAGTAAAGGTGTGGAAATGTTATAAGGTAAATTACCCACCACTCGTAGCGGCTGATCTTGTGACAGTGTCGAAAAATCAAATTTCAACGCATCAGCTTCGATAATATTTAGACGTTCAGGGTATGGCACACGCTTGGGCAATCCTGCGGCTAAATCTCGATCAAGCTCCACTACATTTAATTTGTCCACTTCCGCAATGAGTGGTGATGTTAAAGCGGCTAAGCCTGGCCCAATTTCGACAAGATTGTCATTCCGACGAGGATTGACTGCACGCACAATTTTTTCAATGACACGCTGGTCATGTAAGAAATTTTGCCCAAAACGTTTACGAGCCTGATGCCCTTCATCTTTTGGATTTAAGGCGTTAATTTGATACATATATTTTCCTAATTTTTAGCTTGTGCCATCTGTAAGGCCAAATCTGTTGCGACCATTAAACTAGAACTTTTTGCCAAACCTGTTCCAGCCAAACTTAATGCAGTACCATGATCGACTGAGGTACGAATAAACGGTAAGCCTAATGTAATATTAATCGCTTCACCAAAACCTTGTGATTTTAACACAGGTAAGCCTTGATCGTGGTACATGGCAAGTACAGCATCTGCATGTTGTAAATGTTCAGGGGTAAATAAGGTATCCGCAGGCAAAGCTTCACTGATGTCTATGCCTTGTTGTTGATATTGCCTTAACACAGGATTGATGATGTTGATTTCTTCATCACCCAGATAACCATTTTCGCCTGCATGAGGGTTTAAACCACAGACCAAAATACGCGGATTGGCAATTTTAAATTTGGTCTTTAAATCATTCACCAAAATATCAATCACTTGCTTTAAGCGTTGTGCTGTAATTGCATCCGCAACCTGACGTAAAGGCAAATGCGTCGTCACTAATGCGACACGCAAATTTTGAGTCGCCAACATCATCACAACTCTAGGCACACCTGCTTTTTCCTGAAAGAACTCGGTATGTCCGCTAAATGCCAATCCAGCCGCATTAATGACTGATTTTTGTACAGGTGCAGTCACAATGCCAGCACTTTTGCCTTGCATAGCCATATCCGCAGCAAAAGAGAGCTGTCGAATCACATAATCCGCATTTTTAGGCTCAAGCTGCCCCAATATTACATCCGCATTTAAAGGAACATGCTGCACATACAACTGCCCTTTTGGGCTAGGATTTGGTTGCCCTTGATACTCAATGAGCGTGACTAATTTGGCTAAAATTTTCGCACGTTGCTGCAATAAGTCCTGATCTACCAACACCACTACTGGACGCTCATCCAAACGCTCAGCCAAGTCCAAACAGATATCGACACCGATGCCAGCAGGTTCGCCACTGGTCACATATAACGGCAGTTGGGGGTTGATGTTCATAGCTTTCAATTTTTGGCTGATGTTGCCGTATTGTCGCAAGAATTTTGATAAAGCGAAAGTTTTTAACGTCGTGCTTGAACACGTACAAAACGTTCCGAATCAATTCCAACCTTTTACACATCCAATTCAAGCTGTGTGGCGTGTAAAGACGAAATACGCTACACGCCACTGTTTTATCAAGCTGTTAAACTTAACATGTGAAAGCCAATATGTGTTTCCATAAAACTGGCGATAAAATAATAACTATGATCATAGCCATCATGCACATTAAGCGTTAATGGATAATTGTACTGCTGACAAACCTGCTGTAATAAATGCGGTTTTAATTGCTCCGCCAAGAAATTGTCCGCCAAGCCTTGTTCAATCAACATAGGAATTTTTATTTGAGCTGTTTTAATCAATTCTACCGCATCATAAGCCAGCCAATCTTGTTGATTGTCACCCAAATAGGCTTGAAAGGCTTTTTGTCCCCACGGCACTTGTGAAGGTGCAACAATCGGCGAAAAAGCTGAAACACTGGCATAACGCTCAGGATTACGTAAAGCAATCACCAATGCCCCATGTCCACCCATAGAATGCCCAAAAATACTTCTTTTGCCATTCGTGGCGAAATTGGCTTCAATCAATGTAGGCAGTTCGTCCACAATATAATCATACATCTGATAATGTGCTGACCAAGGTGCTTGTGTTGCATTGACATAAAAACCTGCTCCCCGCCCCAAATCATAGCTTGCATCATCGGCGACATCCTCACCTCGTGGGCTGGTATCAGGTGCAACGATAATGACTTTATGTTCAGCAGCATACTTTTGTGCAGCTGCTTTGGTGATAAAGTTTTGTTCATTACAGGTCAAACCCGATAGCCAGTACAATACAGGTAGTTTTTCATCCGCTTGATGCGGTGGAATATATACAGCAAAATTCATACGACAATTTAAGCTCGTGGATTGATGCTGATAAACGTCTTGCCAGCCACCAAAACAGGCATTATGTGCTATACGCTGCATATTTTTATCCTCTTAATCTAAAAAATGAATCACACTACGAATCGATTTACCCTCGTGCATAAGGTCAAAAGCAGTATTAATCTGTTCTAGTGGCATAGTATGGGTCACAAAAGGTGCAAGTTGAATTTTCCCTGTCATTGCATCTTCAACCATTTTGGGTAATTGGCTACGTCCTTTAACACCACCAAAAGCCGTACCCATCCATTTACGCCCAGTCACCAATTGAAATGGACGAGTCGAGATTTCTTGCCCAGCACCAGCAACACCTATAATGACCGATTGCCCCCAACCACGATGGGCACATTCCAACGCCGAACGCATCACATTGACATTACCAATACATTCAAAGGAATGATCCACCCCCCAACCTGTCATTTCGACAATGACTTGCTGAATCGGCTGGTCATAATCTTTAGGATTAAGACAATCGGTTGCACCAAACTCTTGTGCCAGTTTAAATTTCTCAGGATTGGTATCAATGGCAATAATCCGCCCTGCTTTGGCTTGTTTTGCCCCTTGCAGCACTGCCAGACCAATCCCCCCTAGACCAAAAACAGCAACACTATCACCCTCCTGCACTTTGGCAGTGTTATGTACCGCACCAATACCCGTCGTCACCCCACAGCCGAGTAAACAGACTTGTTCTGGATTGGCTTGTGGATTGATTTTGGCCAATGAGACTTCTGCAACAACGGTATATTCACTAAAGGTTGAACAGCCCATATAATGATAAATCGGCTGACCTTGATAAGAAAAACGTGTTGTACCATCGGGCATGACACCCTTACCTTGAGTCGCACGTACTGCGGTACATAGATTGGTTTTATTCGATTTACAGAATAAACATTCGCCACATTCTGCGGTATAAAGTGGAATCACATGGTCGCCGACTTGGACGCTAGTTACCCCCTCACCGACTTCAACCACAATCCCAGCACCTTCATGCCCCAAAATTGCAGGAAATACCCCTTCAGGGTCATCACCCGACAAAGTGAAGGCATCGGTATGACATACGCCTGTATGGGTAATTTTAATCAGCACTTCACCCACTTTCGGTGGTGCAACATCCACTTCAACAATTTGTAAAGGCTCTCCAGCAGCAAAAGCAACAGCAGCACGTGATTTCATTCTTTTCTCCACAGTTTGGTTTCATCCTATTGTATAAGCCATAAAAAAAACTGCCAGTAGTTACTGACAGTTTTCATAAACACTTACAAGATATTACATACCACGAGAAGCACGTTTACGGTCGTTTTCTGTGAGATATTTTTTACGTAAACGGATGGACTTTGGTGTCACTTCAACCAACTCATCATCTTCAATAAACTCAAGTGCTTGTTCAAGTGTATATTCAATGGCTGGTGTCAAAGTTAGTGCATCATCCGTACCTGACGCACGTACGTTGGTGAGTTGTTTGGCTTTGGTTGGGTTCACCACCATATCATCCGAACGAGAATTAATCCCTACAATCATCCCTTCATAGACTTCTAATTGTGGTTTAGCAAACAAGCGACCACGGTCTTGTAAAGTAAATAGTGCATAACCCAAGCATGTACCTTGTACCATAGAGATCAATACACCGTTTTGACGCTTAGCAACAGTACCTTGTTTTGCAGCACCATAATGCGAGAAACTTGAGGTCATAATCCCCGTACCCGAAGTCATGGTCATGAATTCAGAACGGAAACCCAACAAACCACGAGATGGTACAGTCGCTTCGATACGGACACGTCCTTTACCATCGACTTCCATATTGGTCACTTCACCACGACGATGCCCCATTTGTTCCATCACCGAACCTTGATGTTGTTCTTCTACATCAAAAGTGACGTTCTCATACGGTTCGCTCATCACACCGTCGATTTCTTTCATGATCACTTGTGGACGAGAAATCCCCATCTCAAAGCCTTCACGACGCATATTTTCAATCAATACAGAAAGATGCAATTCACCACGACCAGACACCTTGAAGCGGTCTGGACTATCGGTATCTTCTACACGTAACGCAACGTTATGAATCAATTCACGGTCAAGACGTTCACGAATATTACGTGAAGTCACAAACTTACCCTCTTTTCCTGCGAATGGCGAGTTATTCACTTGGAACGTCATGGAAACAGTTGGCTCATCTACCGATAATGGCGGCAATGCTTCAACATTTTTTGGATCACAAATCGTATCGGAAATATTCAGTGCATCAATACCTGTAATACACACGATGTCGCCTGCTGATGCTTCTTCAACATCTACACGCTCAAGACCATGATAACCCATGATTTTTAAGATACGACCGTTACGAGTTTTACCTTCTTTATCAATGACAGTCACTTGCGTATTGGTTTTTACCGAACCACGTTGGATACGACCAACACCAATCACCCCTACGAAACTATTATAATCTAATGATGAAATTTGCATTTGGAATGCACCATCAACATCGACCGCAGGTGGCTCGACAATATCGACAATGGTTTGGAATAATGGGGTCATATCATCTGCAAGCTCTTCTGGTGAAGGCCCTGCAATACCACGCAAACCAGAAGCATACACGATTGGGAAGTCCAATTGCTCATCTGTCGCACCCAAATTATCAAACAAGTCAAATACTTGATCAATTACCCAATCACAACGTGCACTTGGTTTATCGACTTTATTGATAATGACGATTGGTTTTAAACCACGTGCAAAGGCTTTTTGTGTCACAAAACGTGTTTGTGGCATTGGCCCTTCTTGAGAATCAACCAACAATAGAACGCAATCCACCATCGACATGACACGTTCCACTTCACCACCAAAGTCGGCGTGTCCTGGGGTATCGACGATGTTAATACGATATTCGATATTGCTACGGCTATCTGTCCATTTAATGGCGGTATTTTTGGCAAGAATGGTAATACCCCGTTCACTTTCCAGTGCATTCGAGTCCATGACACGCTCAATTTCACCTGCACGATCACCGAGTGCACCAGACTGTTTTAATAATTGATCGACCAGCGTGGTTTTACCATGGTCAACGTGTGCAATAATTGCAATATTACGGAGAGTTTTAATATCAGACATGGACTTGAATACTACCAAAAAATTTGAGGGCAAATTATACACAAAAAGCATAGTGTTGAGTAGTGACAGTTTAAACACAAATTCATGACAATTTTATAAATTTACAATTTTCCTTGGTCATTGCAGTGTATTTCATTAAAATATGCCCTGTTAAAACGCCTCAACGAGTACAACATGGATAACAAAAGCGAAGTCCTTTTAAGACAGGCGGACTTGTTTAAAGGTAAAATTTTACTGGTCAATCCACCACAAGACCAACTCTACCAACACCTTGATGCAGAAGTTGCAATCTGGACATGGAATTTTGCCGATTATCAATATTTTCAAAAAACTGGGATTGATGTTGTTTTTGCGACTCAACCCAATGACAGCATGTTTGACCAAGTCATTATCTTTGTTCCCAAAGCCAAGGAACAATTACTCTACGTACTTGAACAATGTGCAGCACGACTGGGGCAAGCCAAACATATTTTTCTGGTTGGTGAAAAAAAAGCTGGCATAGAAGGTGCTGCCAAATTATTAAATACGCTAGGTAAAAGCATCAAACTCGACAGTGCCAGACATTGCCAACTATGGCAACTCACATTAGAAAAAACTGTAACCACACAACCATTAAGTGCATGGTTAAAACACTATACCTATACTTTAAATCATCATACGTTGAAAATTTGTGCTTTGGCAGGCGTATTTAGCCAGAAAAATTTAGACATTGGCACACAGCAACTTTTACCATTTTTAGCACAGGTCAAAACTGGGGAAATTTTGGATTTTGGTTGTGGTGCAGGTATTATTGGTTTGGTTTTAGCCAAACTCAACCCCAACCATCACATCACCGCAGCCGATATTGATGCCTTTGCCTTAAAATCAACCGAACTTACTTTTGCCGAAAATGGTTTATCTACCCAATTGAAATGTCAGGCGATTACTGATATTCAAGATATACAACAACAATTTGATGCAATTGTCAGTAACCCACCCTTCCATCAAGGGGTACAGACGCATTATCAAGCCAGTGAAAATCTTTGCCACTTTGCCAAGCAACATTTGCAACCACAAGGCGAGCTATGGATCGTGGCGAATCGTTTTTTAAATTATCCACTATTGATTGAGCAAAGCTTTGGACAGTGCCAAACCAAGATAGATAGCCATGGTTTTAAGGTGTTGTATGCGAAAAATACTTAATTTTACAATCTGTGCTTACTACAAACTTCGATAAAAAGCTCTGATTTTTTGTGCCATCAACTGACGGCGTTGTGATAAAAATTCATTGTAATGAGTATAATCCGATGTATCTAAACTTTCAGGGATACAATTCAATAGCATATTGGCTTTTAACGCATCTACATCTTTCAACGATGTACATTCATTCTTTGACTGTGCCAACTCAGTATGTACTTTTGCCATATAATCTTTAGGGGCTAAATTACCTAACTTAATATTGCTTTGTTGCTCAGTAAAAGTGTAATTGGCAACTTGGTTGTAATCGCTTTTCTTGAAACCATTCTGGGTTAAATAATTTTTTGGAAAAATATGATGCACATTACCATTACTACTTTGTTCCAACAAATTACGCACACTCATACTTTCAGACAAAAATGCTGATTCGTTATTTTTACATTGTGATGCCAAATAGCATAAATAAGCATTATTTACTGTACTCGAGCTATCCAAATCATTGACGATACGATAATTCCAAAAACCATCATCCAATTCAGCTTGCTCAATTTGATTTAAATAAGCTTCAATCCCTTTTTCCAAGATTTGTTTACTATCACGTTCAATAGCAGATTCAGATGATCCTGAATAACGTCCTGTCAAAATACTTAATACAAACCAACGCTTCACTAAGTTTTGGATTTGTGGCTCATCCATCCCTTTACTACGCAAATTTAAATACAAAGCATAGGCAAAATTTAAGCTACCTTTTGAGCTGATCAATTTACGATTAATAAATCCTGCCGATTGGATTAAATTTATAAAACGTTGATAGTTGGTT
>SSHE01000085.1 GCA_008017315.1 Acinetobacter sp. | reverse complement strand
TCTATCTGTAAGCTGTAACTATAGATTTCTGCATCTTGCTTTGATTTTTCAAAACCTTCTGGAGAGATCACCTGTGTGGCATCATCTCCTAATTGTGCGAAAGGATTATGCAAAAATATTTGAGCGCGTTCACCAGATACACGTCTATTCGGCATCTTTTTAATTTCACTCAGTACATTTTTGACTTGAGGATCAATCACTACATGAGCGACTCCACCATCTGGTAGGCTAATGCTATATTGATCTTGTACCTGATTATAGTGATCAAAAGTTTGCAACCAATTTGACGGTGCCTCCTCAAAGGAGGGTTGTACTTCTACAACTGATTCCTGACTAATCAAGTTCTTACGTAGATTTAATTGTAATTTTTCTGGTGCAAGTACCACGGTCTTACGAAGAAACTCATCTAAATTTGCCTGACTTCGATTAGCTAAACTTCGTATTTGAGCCCAATACTTTTGATTGAGCTTATTATCTTTATTTGAAATACGAGCAAATTCTTTAACTTTTTCTATAAGTTTCCAAGTCGCTTCATCAAGTAAATATTCTTGACCATCAACATTCAGTACGGCACCTATTCGTTTAATTAGGCCTTTAGACTTAATCCTATTTTGATCACACCATCCATCCAGAATGATTTTAAAATCAGGATCACTTAATCCTCCCTCACTACGAATCACTGGATGTAAATTCGTTGAACTCGGTAAGTTGAGTAAATTAAGTACGTTACTATGTTCGGGATCTTGCTGAAGCTGAAACAGCTCCTCCCATGGCAATACATACTGATTATCCAAGAGATACGCGATATCTTCTTCTTCTAGACTTTCCCAATAAAAATCAGCATCATTTTTAGCATTCTGTTGATAAGGATAAATCAATCCAACGTCATCATATTGTAAAGACTTTATACTCACCACTAAGTTATCTTCAACAACAGAGTCAGTACTTTTTTTCTTTTTCCAGAATGCTAGCTTCATGCCATTACCTTTTAATAATGCCTTTTATATCTTGAACTAGAATTATTTGCTTGACTGGAAAAGATTCCCAATTCAGCTAGTTTTTCATCAAATCGTGTTTGCCAACCTGAAGTATGACTTAATTTTAATAAATGCTTCCAAGGTTTCAAAGTATCGCGATGTACATCTCTACTATTTTCTTTATACGGTATTTTATCAACAATATAACAGGCATTTCCCGTATCTGAAAAATCAATAACATATACATTGTCAATTTTTAGCATAAATGCATTATTAGTTTGAGTTGATCCAATAAGTCGTTTCAACCGCCCTTTATTAACTTCTCTAAAGTTTTTATGTTCTATTTGACTAGAATATAATGCCGCTGGTCCAAGAAAAATTTGAGAAAAAGAAATCTTATCAATATATTTAATCCAGTAATTAAAGCGATTTACATCAGCCGTTCGACTAAATAGCGTAAAGAATGCTTCTAAATCTGCCCTTACAAACCACTGAATCACCATTTTTTTGGTATCAGCATTTACGTTATTCCATCCCGCTGAAGATTCATACTGAGGATTACCCCATTGATCCAATGCTAGATGTTTTAATACCTCATGTACTTTCTCTCTCTGAGAAGTACTAGCGTACCGTTCTAGAAGTGCGGCCAAAATAGTGGTTGTATATATTTTATTTTTTTCAAGCAATACTAAAAAGCGTGGGATAATTTGAAAATACTCATCTTCTTTCATTGTCTTGATCGACTTAATTGCAGATCGAATCAAATCATCCCAAAACCAACTAACCGAAGCTATTCTTAAACTTTCTAATTGATTAGCAACTCCGTTTTCATCATTATTTTGTAAAAATTCACGTACAAATTTTTTCGTAGGTTCTGTGGTTAAAACCTCTGAATTATCTATAAGAGTCGTCATCCATTTTTTAGGCCGAGTTGAAGCTTTAAATATCGAAGATTTATTTTCATCTAGTATTTTTCTTAACTGAATCCAATTACTAGGTAAGTTTTCTAGTTCATGTTGCTCAAAAGCAAAATAACTATACAACAATGGAAAATAAACAAACTGGAGTTGGTCAATTCCCAATTGGTTGAAATAATCAATTAATCTTACACCTACAGGTGTGAATAAAATTTTTTCTTCATAATTGGGCAGTTTTTTACTGAGAGACCAAGCCAAATTTTTCCAATCTCGTTTAGTCATCCCATCAAACCCGTGTTGTTCAAGTTTTAGAACTGATTTGATAATTTTTTCTTCTAATGGTTGTACATTTTCAAGATCACCAAATTTATGCTCAAGAATGGACAATCTTTTCATTAAACGCTGAGGCTTAACAAATTTGGTCTGTATATGAGTTGAGTCAGAAAATACACTTATTTTTTCGTCAAGACGACGTTTCAGATTCGCAATACTCATCACTATCACCGTGTCAATTGGCATGTTTCAACAGGCACTGAAACAAAATGAGGTTGCGGCTCAGCGTTCTCTTTTTCTTTTAAACCATAGAATTGCATCCGTAGCTCAACACGACGTGAGGCTTCTTTACTATCCTTAGCTGAATTAAAAGAGACCCCACCGGCCAAAAACAGTTGTTTAACTTGGTTCTTTTGTGCATCACTCAGACTTAACCCATGACTAAATTTTGGATCAAGTAAACTGCACATGACCCATTCTGAACGACGTAAACTTAAGTTTAAGTTATAGAGATATGAACCATCCGTATCGGTGAACCCTTCAATCACAATTTGTTTAAACCATTTTTTTCCATTTTCACTATTAGCAGCATTTAAAACAATTGGTACTAACGTATTTAATGCCTCTACACCTGCTGCATTTAACCGGTAGTCATTATGGCCAAACCGACCAGCTTCTCCAAAGTTGATACGATTGTCCTTACAATCAACAGCAATAATCTTGTTTTTCAACGCGGCATCATTTTGAATACTAGTACAAATATCCATAATCTCTGAACTACGTTGATTTTCAGCTTGAGTTGCTTCATTGATTTTTTTCGTTACGACCATTAATGACACAGCCATTACGACTAAAAACAAGGTCATTAATGCTGTCATTAAATCAGCAAATGAAATCCAAAAAGGTTTTTCACCTTCATCTTTAGAACTTGGTTTCTTAGAGTACCTGTTACCTAACATTAATCATGTACCCCAAAATTAGTTTTTCTTTTGTTGTACGAGATCTTCCAGATCTTCTACAAAACTACCCAAGCCTTCTACACCCGTTGCAAGGCGTTTTACAGCTTGATCAAGTGTATTATCAAAAGCACCTAAAGAATGATTTAAGCTGGTTTCTACAGAGGAACCAAAACTCTCAAAGCTTTTCACCAACACATCACTGACTTGCTCAAGATAATCCTGCATTTCTTTCTTCACTTGATTGAGTGCAGTTGTCATCTGATTCATATCTTTCAGCATTTCACTGCTCATACCAACTTCGGCTTGAGCTTGTTTAATTAAACCGTCTAAAGTACTGATTGCCTGTTTAACACTCTCTTGTGAGTCTTTATAGTCTTTTAATAGAGAGATTAAATTGCTGCTTGCGCTGGTCAAATGCGTAGAGGTGGTACTTACTTCTGCAATTAGCTGTGATGTCTTATCAGTCACTGTAATCAAAGAACTGCCCGCAGTATTAAACTGTTCAGAAGCTAAGCGCATTTTTTCAGCGCCGTTATTCATACCCGTAATACTATCCGTTGTCACTTGAGATAATTTCTGAATATTTTCTTTATAGACTTGGACTGCATTTTGACTGTGTGCAATTAAATCTTTAATTTCAGTTCCTAAATTATCAATTAATGCAGATGATTGTTCGTGCAGTTTTTGCTGATTTTCTAGAATCACACGATCTTGTTCTATACGCTGTTTCGTAACATCTGACATTAACTCAGACATCGTTCCGCCTAGATTACCCATCAACTCAGAGACTTTGCCATTTAACTGCTCAATCGCATGTTGACCTTGTTCTCCAATTTTTGCGGCACCTTGAGATAAATGATCTACCATTAAATTCATTTGATCAGACATCGCATTTTGTTTTTGTTGAATATCTTCAATCATTTTTGACATCTGCATTTCTAATGTTTTCGTCGAAGTTTCACTATTAATTTTCATATCTGTCAGTAATTGGGAGAAACCTAATTGCATTTCCTTCATAGCAGATACTGATTGAGTCATCATCTCATTCATGCCCGTCATTTGACTGCCAAACGTAGACTCCAACTTACTCATAAAGGCTGTAAGTACATCAGTCATGAGTTCTTGGACGGCTGAACCTTGGTCACCACTGACTTGTTGTACGCTAGAAGCAATTTTATCTAGAGGTGCTTGCAAGGTATCCGTAATCGATTGACCAATCTGAGTCGCCATATCCTGACTTGATTTCGCATAGCTTTCACTTAACTGTGCAGCAAAAGCAATCTGATTCTTTTTATTTTCCTCAACCAAATTCGTCATCATGACTTTTAAGTCATTAACAAGGCTGTCTTTTAATTGACGAGCATTGGTTTCGTTTGCCTGAGAGGATTTTAATAATTTAGCTAGATACTCTTCTCCAGTGGAATCAGTTTCAAAAAGCTTATCAATTTCTGTCGTTAAAGTTTCTAACTGTTCATAACACTGACGCAACCACGATTTTTCGCGCCAAGTGATAATCATTGCAGTCCCTATCGCAAGTGCAGAAGCCATGAATGCTTCACTTACCCCACCTAATAACAAGCCTAAACTGTCTTGAACTTTTGCTGGATCGCCTGCGGGATCAAAAGCTAATAATCCAAATAGAAGGCCAGCAAATGTAGCAATAATACCTACACCAGTGATAATACCTGGCAAGTGCTTATAAAACTCAACTCTTAAAGGGGTATCCACAATGACAGCTTGTGAAAAAAATACATCACTTGATACCGTTGCACGTGAGGAAACTAGAACATCTTCTCCATCTACAGTTTCATAGATGTCATGAAAAGAATTTTTGTAATTCAACCAAGCATGTTTTAAAGGCGTATCATTTTCGAATTTTGCATCTAATGAATGCTTATTTAGACTAGAGTTTTTATCCATTCCTTTTAAGGCATTAATTAGTACTGATAATTGCTCACTAAGGTTTTTAGCAGGTTTGATATATTTAGAATAGAATTTAAACCCAATCCATAATACAAAAATGAGCATTCCCACAGGAATAATAAAATAATTCTGCAGAAATTCAGCAAAAGCCAACATATCAATACACCCCTATACTCAAAAATTTAATTCTAAAAATGTTTAAAAACTATCGACTGCTCAACATATCAAAGATCACCCGTGCAAAGATGCTGGCTTTCGCAGGATCAGACAGCAACTGCATCATCTAAGGTACTCCCCTAAAACAAACCACGAACTCATAAAATTAAGATAGAAGCGGGTTGGTA
>SSHE01000087.1 GCA_008017315.1 Acinetobacter sp. | reverse complement strand
CGTTTGGCGAGATTGTCTTTACCATCGCCGACTGACCGTGCAAATTTGCGTACTCAAGTGAAAGTAAAATTAGCATCAATCTTTGGCTAATCTCTCATGATTAGACTGCTTTCGGCAGGTTCAGGTAACATTTTGTTGAACTTGCCAAAAGTGCAATAAGTCTATGCTTAATTTTACTTTTTTGCAGTGTATAAGGGCTGGTTATGGTATGACGAGCTCTTTGCTTATTAATACCTTATCCTAGGATATTGATTTCAGGGTTGCTTAAGATACGGCCACGCTGCTTTTAGATAAATAAACATCGACCATAGCGTAAGAATCACTGCTGTATAAAGCAACACATAAGCGATCCATTCCAACGGTTGCCAGTTGAGTAAAAACACACTGATCGCAATCATCTGAAAAGCTGTTTTATATTTCCCCACTGTAGATACTGCCACACTGGTACGTGCACCAAGTTCCGCCATCCACTCACGCAATGCCGACACGGTAATTTCTCGAGAAATAATCACAATTGCAGCAAATGCCATGGTAATGGTTGGTTTCCACTGCACCAGAACCACCAGTGCCGCAGCGACCATCAATTTATCAGCAACAGGGTCTAAAAAACGTCCAAATGCCGAAGTCTGATTGAGTTTACGTGCCAGATAACCATCCAGCCAGTCCGTGACTGCTGCCAGTACAAAAATACCCGTCAGTAATATATGACGGAATGCCCCGCCATCAACAGGTGAAAAATAAGCAAGCAGTAAAAATACAGGAATTAAAACAATTCGTGCAATCGTTAAAATATTTGGAATATTCAGGATTTGTCCTGTCATAAACACCGCCAGTTGCACTTCCCCGAAATTAAATCATGTTATCCCTATACCAAATCTGGCATGGATATGATGCACTCTATACGAAAATCTATGTGCTGTCGAGCTAGGCAAATACTGTCACAGTCTGCCGTAGAATGGCAATTAACTGGTCTTCGCTATCCCAGACATGGGCATATTCTGTGGAATAACCATCATCGGCATATTGGGTGACGACCTGATATTTAAACCAGTCATGTAGCTGATGCTGAATCGGACGGACATAGGTAATATGCCATGTTAATGAGCTGGCAGGGGCAACCCGTTTAAACATCGACAAAACCCCAGGTGGCCAGATATCCATCAGGGTAACAAAATCGGCTAGTGTCAGCTGCCGATTATTATGTTCTTCTGGATGGAATCTCGACCAACCACCAAAATCAGGGGTCGCACTACCCATCATCGGATATTGTCCTTCTGCCCATTTCAGCTCAAAATGCTGATAACATTCAGGCATTAACTTGGCAAATGGAATAACTGGCACAGCATCAGTCGCTGGATAGGCGGGTGCAACAGGTTCATTTCTGACTTTGATTTCAGATATTCGATGTGTACCAAAACTTGCCAGCAGAATACTTTGCACCACATCATCCTGCCATAAACGCACTTCCAGTGTGGTTACCGATTTACCCTGACGTAAAATTTCGGCAGTCAGACGAGCTTTACCTGCCTGTAAAGGTCCAACAAAGGTCACACTACAACTTAATAACTGCTTATCTACATCAGCAATGGTACTGACGGCTTTATGTATCATCACACCAGCGGCAAGCCCGCCAAAAATCGTCCGCCCCTGTAACCAGCCAGACGGCAGTTCAATCCATTCCTGTTGTTCAATTTGCTGCCAGAGTTGTGTTAATGACATCGGTTTTTCTCCATCCTGCATTCAGTCAGTATAGTCAATGTTTTTGACTTGGCTGTGAATGATGCCTGACTATGAAGTCAATGAGCATTTTTGTCATTTACTCATGCAATACCTTATAAATCGTCCGTGCCATAGCCTCCCCAATGCCATTCACTGCCAGCAATTCTTTTTCTGAGGCTTTGAGTACGCCCTGCATGCCACCAAAATGCGTGAGTAAATCCCGACGACGTTTTTCACCCAAGCCAGGAATGACTTCCAGAATAGAACCTGCACGTTTTTTATCCCGTTTGGCACGATGTCGGGTAATGGCAAAACGATGCGCTTCATCCCGTACCTGCTGGATGAGATGTAGTGCCTTATTGTCTTCGGGGAGTTGAATTTTGTTGCCATCGGTAAAATGTAGGGTTTCCAGACCTGCTTTACGCCCTTCGCCTTTGGATACCCCGACCATAAAGGCGTCTAGCCCTAATTCCTGCATCACTTCGATAGCCATTTTAAGCTGCCCCTTACCGCCATCTATCAGCAATAAATCAGGCAAAGGCTGTTTTTTATAACGTCGGGTGAGTGCCTGTCGCATCGCTGCATAGTCATCGCCTGCGGTAATATCCTGTATGGCAAATTGACGGTAATCCCGCTTTCTTGCCCCGCCTTGGTCAAACACCACACAGGAAGCGATTGGTGATTCCCCCATGGTATGGCTAATGTCAAAACATTCAATGCGGTCTATCGCACGACCTAACAGCTGCTGTAACTGGGCAAATCGCTCATGTAATTGCAGATGATTCGCCAGCTGCCCTTTAATGGCATGTTGCACATTCATCACTGCAAGTTCCAGCCATTCCGCACGAGTCTCACGGACTTGCGGCTTAATCTGGATTTTTTTCTCAAAATACTGCTGTAATGCCTGCTCAAATTCCTTACGATTGGGCAAATCTACATTCACAATCAACTCAGCTGGAATTTCATCCGCCACCTGAAAGTAAAAATTTGCCATAAAATCACTAAGCATCTGCCCTAAATCATCGCCAAGCATATCAGGGAAATAACTCTTACCGCCCAGCATCCGCCCGTTACGCACATACATGATTTGTACGCAGGTCACGCCTGCCTGATAGGCAATCGCCAGAATATCGGCTTCACCCTTGATTTTATAGACGGCTTGCTGTGCCTGTACTTCACGCAACAATGCTAGTCTGTCCCGATAAAACACGGCTTTTTCAAATTCCAGTTGTTCCGCCGCTTGTTCCATTTTACCAATCAGTTCGACATTCAGTTCTTTGGTATCACCATTTAAAAAACGCAGCGAATTTTGTACATCCTGCGCATAATCTTCAGGGGAAATTAAACCCACACAGGGCGCAGAACAGCGTTTAATCTGATATTGCAAACAGGGACGTTTACGCTGGGAAAAATAGGAATTTTCACATTGCCGTACATTAAATAGTTTCTGCAAGGTCAATAACATATCTCTGGCATTATAAGCACTGGGATAAGGTCCAAAGAATTTACCCGTCTGATGCTTACCTTTCCCTCGTCCACTGGCAATGCGTGGATAAGGCTTGTCTGCCGACACAAAGATATAGACATAGGATTTATCATCCCGCAACATAATGTTATACGGTGGACGATGCAGCTTAATCAGATTTTGTTCGAGTAATAGGGCTTCGGTTTCCGAACGCACCACCAGCGTTTCAATGTCATCAATCCGTGCCACCAGTGCCTGTGTTTTGGGATGCTCAATGGTTTTAACAAAATAACTGGATACCCGATTTTTTAGATTTCTGGCTTTGCCCACATAAAGTAATTCCCCCTCTTTGCCCAGCATCTTATAAACGCCTGGTAGCTGTGGTAGGTTGTTTAAAATACTGTCGATATGGGTTTTAGCGTCTGAAGTCACGGCATTCCCTTCTTTAACGAGATGAAATACACTGCACTGTAACGATAGTGAAATACGTATAAAATGGGTATGGTTTAGTGCACACAGGCGAACATCGTTCGCCCCTACATCTATCTGTATATGATTAATTTGTAAGGTCGAACTGTGTTCGACCGTTATCATCACGTGTAGTCATTTTATGTTAATTTTACGCCAAAACCACACAAGAAAGATACGATTTAGAGCCCGAGAATGAGGAACATTGTTCCTCAAGTTCGCAAGTGGGTTCTATTTAGAACCCTTAACCCCTGCCTGCAACAACAATGCTCCTAAACCACCGATTTTTTGTTCCTGTGGTTTATCCTGTTTTGGCTTGTTTGCTTGTGGGCGAGCAGACTTAAACTCCCCATCTTTACGTGCTGGACGCTGTCCTTGTGGTTTACGCTCAGTACGTTCACCACGTTCTTGCTGTGGACGAGCTACCCGAGCAGGTGTAGCCGTGCTTTCAGCTTTCAGACTCAAATTGACACGGTTACGCTCAACATCCACCGTCAAAACACGTACTTGCACGATTTGTCCAGGTTTGACCACTTTATGCGGATCACTGACAAAGCTATTGGATAACTCTGAAATATGCACCAAACCATCCTGATGCACACCAATATCGACAAATGCACCAAAATTCGTGACATTGGTAATCACACCTTCCAGCTTCATCCCTTCTGCCAATTGTGCGACTTTGGTAATATCATCACGGAATTTGGCGGTACGGAATTCTGGACGTGGGTCACGTGCAGGCTTTTCCAACTCTGCCAACACATCTTTTACTGTGGGTAAACCATACTGTTCTGAGACAAAACTATCGGCATCCACACTACGAATAATTTCACTGTTGGCAATCATATCCTGTACGGTCGTTGCTTTCGCCGCAACAATTTTCTCAACCAAAGCATAGCTTTCTGGATGTACTGCAGACGCATCAAGTGGTTGTTCACCATCCTGAATCCGTAAAAAACCTGCCGCCTGTTCAAATGTACGCTCACCTAAACGAGGTACGTTTTTCAGCTGCTGACGATTTTCAAAACGCCCATGCTCTTTGCGGTATTCTACAATTTGTTGGGCAATGGCTTTGTTAAGACCAGCAATATAACCAAGAATCGCAGGTGATGCGGTATTGACATCCACGCCCACCGCATTCACACAGTCTTCTACCACTGCATCAAGGGTCTGTGCCAACCCAGCTTGATTGATATCATGCTGATATTGCCCCACACCAATCGCTTTCGGATCAATTTTTACCAACTCTGCCAATGGATCTTGTAAACGGCGAGCAATCGACACAGCACCACGAATGGATACATCCAGCTCAGGCAACTCCTGTGAAGCCAACTCACTGGCAGAATACACGGATGCACCAGCCTCACTGACGGTCACTCGAGTCAATTTTAAATCGGTATTTTGTGCCATCATTTCGGCAACCACCGCTTCAGTTTCACGGCTAGCCGTACCATTGCCAATGGCAATTAAATCAACCTGATATTCACGACATAAGCGAGCCAATTCAGCAATTGAACCTGTTTTATCTTCTTTCGGTGCAAATGGATAGATGGTGCTATATGCCAACACATCACCCGAATTACTCACCACTGCCAATTTCACCCCTGTACGAATCCCTGGATCAACACCCAAAGTGGTACGTGCACCCGCAGGTGCAGACAAAAGTAAATGACGTAAATTTTCGGCAAACACCTGCATCGCTTCGGCTTCGGCAGCCAAACGTTTCTCAGTGAGTAAGGAGTGCTCAATTTGTGGGCGAATTTTACCCAACCAAAATAATTTTGCGGTCTGCTTCAAGAAATCCTGACGCGCTTGCGGCTGAATCTGCTCTAAGCTGTATTCTGTTTCAATACGTAGTAGTGGCTGTTCATCTTCACCATCCACTTTTAAGCCCAGTACATTTTCCTGACGACCACGCAACATGGCCAGTAATCGATGTGAGGGCACTTTACCTAGATTTTCTGCAAATTCAAAATAATCACGGAATTTTTTGCCGACTTCTTTTTTTTCATCTGAAGCCACTGCACTTTTTAATATCGCAGTTTTGGCAAATAGCTGTTTTAATTCAGCCGTCAAGGCAATATTTTGTGCCCAATCATCAATGATAAATGTTGAATAGCATCAAGCTGACTTTGTACATCGGGATAGTCATCATGGCTAAAACCTACCAAAGCGGTTTGTGGTTCAATTTCTGTATTGAGAATTTGCTCGGCATATTCGCCCAGACCTGCTTCTCTGGCTTTAAAGGATTTACTGGTACGTTTTGGACGGTACGGTGCGTAAATTTCTTCCAGTGCATTTTTGGTTTCGGCAGCATTGACACGTTGTAATACATCATCCGTCAATTTATTTTGTTCTTGCAAGGACGCAAGGACTTTTTCCCGACGCTCAAATAAATCTCTTAAATAATGTACACGTATTTCTAATTGTCGAAGTTGCGTATCATCCAAACCCTCTGTCGCTTCTTTACGATAACGCGCGATAAAAGGCACGCTTGAGCCATCATCGAGTAATCGTATAGCGGCCTCCACCTGATTTGGGCGTACGGCAAGTTCCGTGGCGATTTGCTGCACTAATTCAGTCATTCAGCTTTGTTCCAGCAGTTAAAATTATCAGCCCACGATTATACGTGCCAATCCATGAAAATAAAGGTTTTCTATCACGCTTTTTTATCAAATTTTTCACTATTTTGCTCAAACCGTCCTACAGTTTTTTGGATATTTTTTCTTAAAAATGTCACATGAATATTTTAAGTTATTCAAAAATACTGGCTTTTTAGAAAATTTGACCAAAGTCCAACTTAAACCCTTAAGCAATCAACTCAAATAAAGTTGTTCATTTTTGGTATCAGGTTCTGGGTTTTATTTGTATTTTCGTCCAGATTCAAGCATAGTGTATATATCCTAATTTAGCTTTATACTCAACAACATATAATAAGCATTGACAAGGAGTACATCATGAGCTTAGTTGTACCGACCGAAACCGAAGTATCTCGTCCAGATTCAGAACGTGTGGATCGAATTTTAGTGGTTGATGATGATGTCCGCTTGAGAACTTTATTACAACGTTTCCTAGAAGATAAAGGTTTTGTGGTCAAAACTGCCCATGATGCGACACAAATGGATCGCTTGTTACAGCGTGAACTCTTTTCCTTGATTGTGCTCGATTTTATGCTGCCTGTTGAAGATGGTTTGAGTATCTGCCGTCGTTTGCGTTCATCCAATATTGACACGCCTATTATTATGCTCACCGCACGAGGTAGCGATTCTGATCGTATCGCAGGTCTGGAAGCTGGTGCAGATGATTATCTCCCTAAACCATTCAATCCCAATGAATTACTGGCACGTATTCGTGCGGTACTGCGTCGCCAAGTGCGTGAAGTACCTGGTGCACCAAGCCAAAATTTGGAAGTGGTGAGTTTTGGGCCTTGGTCGCTGGACTTATCTACGCGTGCACTCACACGTGAGGGGCAAGTGGTGACGCTGACCACAGGTGAATTTGCAGTGTTAAAAGCACTGGTACAGCATCCTCGTGAGCCTTTAACCCGTGACAAGTTGATGAATCTAGCACGTGGTCGGGAATGGGGAGCAATGGAGCGTTCGATTGATGTACAGGTTTCTCGTTTACGCCGCTTGATTGAAGAAAATCCTGCCCGTGCCCGCTATATTCAAACCGTTTGGGGGGTAGGTTACGTGTTTGTCCCAGATGGTGCAGAATAACGGAAATCCTCGTGAGCCTAGAAAAAACCGACCCACTGCAAGATGTTTTGCTGGAGAGCGAACAATCCTATCAGGAACGTAAACGCACATCTTGGGAAAAATTTTTAGATAAATTTAAGCCTCGTTCGGCAGCGATGCGTACCACAGTACTTGTCTCTATTGTGGTATTTTTTAGCCTCGGTATGTCGCTGTGGTTTTTTTGGCGGACTTTATATTTACCTGAGATTAAACAACATGCTCGCTATCTGGCACTTGAAATCGAAATGCTCGGACAGCGTGACATCGAAATCCGCAACGCTCAAGAAAGCATTAATTTGCAAGTGTGGTTGTATCAACGCTTGGGGGTCGAAACCGTCCTCAATCCAGATAAATTTCCGAATGTAAAAGATAAATTTATTGCCGAAATCTTTACCGACCGTCTATCTGATGCTCTTGCACGAGAACTCAAGCTCAAGCCTAATGAAGTCACCGTCTATTTTCAGTTTAAGCCCAGTCCACAAATTTGGATTCAAACCCCTCAATTACAAGGCAATTGGCTTCGAGAACCGCTACCGACCTATGCCAATTACAGCCCTGAATTATTGATTGGCTGGTTCTTGGGTATTCCGCTATTGACGATGGTGATTATCTTGACACTGGTACGTCAGCTCAATCGCCCACTTAGACGCTTACAGCAAGCTGCGACCAGTTATAGTAAAACAGGCAAAGCCCCCTATTTGGAAACCAATCATGGGCCTTTGGAAATTCGTCAAGTCAATCAATCCTTCAATCAAATGATTAACACCCTACAACAAGCCGAACAGGAGCGTCGGATTATGTTGGCAGGTATTTCCCATGATTTGCGTACCCCTTTAACCCGTATCCGCCTAAGCGCAGAAATGATGCCTGATGAAGACTTTCTCAAAGAAGGGCTAATTTATGATGTGGAAGATATGGATGCGATTTTGGATCAATTTATTTCATTTATGCGAGATGGTTCAGATGAAGCGTTACACGACACACATGTCAATAGTTTATTACAAGAAATCGTTATCCAATTCAAACCTTTAGATATACATTTCCAGCCACAGGATTTGCCTGTCATTGCTGCACGGACATTATCCCTTAAACGCATGATTGGTAATCTCATCAATAATGCCAAACGTTATGGTGCAGAACCGATTGAGCTCTCGGCTTATTTGGATGATGAGGAACATTTGGTGATTCGAGTCGCAGACCATGGTACAGGCATTCCAGAAAGCCAAATTCAAACTTTAATGCAACCGTTTGTACGTGGTGAAGCCGCTCGTACGATTCAGGGCAGTGGGCTAGGGTTGGCGATTGTGAAACGGATTGTCGATATTCATCAGGGACAGATTGACATTCGCAATCATGAACAGGGTGGACTGGAAGTAAAGATTACTCTCCCCATTCATCCGCCCACCGCAGAAATACCAGAACCGATAGGTACGTTCGACAAAATTAAACAAAAACTCAGCGAGCATTTATAAATTTTATTGAACAATACTGGAAAAACATCCAGTATTATTTATTATTTCAATCCTAAATTACCAAATTCATATTATAAATAAAATTAAATATCAATACTTTGTGAATTTTATTCCACTATTTTTGAATGCTTTGTTTTTGCAATGAATGCTGTTTATTAGACCTTAGCCTTATCCATCTGCCCTTTTAAAATTTTGCACGCTACAATCGGCAACCACAAAGGATCTTGTCAAATCATATTGGGAGTTTGCCATGTCATTAGAGCGTATCCGTTTAGCAAGTCTTCACAACAAAGTTGTCACCGCACAACAAGCTGCCGAACTTATTTTAGATGGGATGACCGTCGGAATGAGTGGGTTCACGCGTGCAGGTGAAGCAAAAGCCGTACCTCAGGCACTGGCAAAACGTGCCAAAGTGACTCCTTTAAAGATTGATTTGATTACAGGAGCGAGTCTTGGGCATGACCTTGACAAACAACTCACCGAATCTGGTGTCCTTGCACGTCGGATGCCCTTTCAAGTAGATACCACATTACGCCGTGCTATCAACAATGGGCAAGTGATGTTTGTCGATCAACATCTGTCCGAAACTGTAGAACACATGCGTAATCTGCAACTCAAACGTCCTGATATTGCAGTGATTGAAGCCGTTGCCATTACCGAAGAAGGGCATATTGTCCCCACAACATCGGTAGGTAACTCGGCAAGTTTTGCTGTATTTGCCGACAAAATTATTGTCGAAATCAATACGGCAGCAAACCCAGCACTCGAAGGGACACATGATATTTATATCCCAACCTATCGCCCTACTCGTACACCGATTCCTTTAACCAAAGTGGATGACCGTATGGGCACAACGGCGATTGTTATTCCACCTGAAAAGATTGTCGCAATCGTCCTCAATGATACATTGGATTCACCCTCTACAGTGACCGAACCCGATGCGGATACACAAGCCATTGCCAATCATCTTATTCACTTCTTTGAACAAGAGGTTGCTGAAGGTCGTCTAGGCAATAGCCTTGCCCCTTTACAGGCAGGGATTGGCTCAATTGCCAACGCCGTACTCACAGGCTTTAAACATTCCAATTTTGAAGATTTGGTGATGTATTCCGAAGTCTTACAGGATTGTACTTTTGAATTAATTGATGCAGGTAAAATGAAGTTTGCTTCAGGCTGTTCCATGACCTTGTCCCAAAGCTGTGGGGAGCGTGTCTTTGGCAATTTGGAAGCCTACAAAGATAAATTTATCCTACGTACACAAGAAATGTCTAACCATCCAGAATTGGTACGTCGTCTAGGGATTATCGGCATTAACACCGCACTAGAATTTGATATTTATGGCAATGTCAATTCTACCCATGTGTGCGGTACAAAGATGATGAATGGTATTGGTGGTTCTGGCGACTTTGCACGCAATGCACATTTGGCGATTTTCGTGACCAAATCAATTGCCAAAGGCGGTGCAATTTCCTCTGTTGTACCTATGGTCAGCCATGTCGATCATAATGAACATGATGTCGATATTTTAGTCACAGAAACTGGACTGGCAGATCTACGTGGGCTTGCACCTCGTGAACGTGCTCAGATGATTATTGACCACTGCGTACACCCATCCTTCAAAGCCGAATTACAAGACTACTTTGACCGTGCCTGTGCTATCGGTGGGCACACACCACATATTCTACGTGAAGCACTACAATGGCATATCAACCTTGAAGAAACTGGGCACATGCTGACAAATTCCAAAGCCATTAAAGCGGCGTAAATTTTTCTTTTTTTCTTTTTTTTCAGTTCCATCCCAATACGACCTTTACACATTTGTTTAGGTCGTTTTTTTATCGTTTTACCCCAGATAGATACAAAAAAGCCCCAAATCATATTGAGGCCAAAATATGGTGGCGTGACCCAGGATCGAACTGGGGACACACGGATTTTCAATCCGTTGCTCTACCGACTGAGCTATCGCGCCAATGTGATGTATGACAGTACTTGATCACACAAAAATCTAAACTCAAAATTGTGCAACCCAAAACCATGATACTGTATAAAAAAAGCCCTGATGGGGATCAGAGCTTAAAAAGCTTAAATATATGGTGGCGTGACCCAGGATCGAACTGGGGACACACGGATTTTCAATCCGTTGCTCTACCGACTGAGCTATCGCGCCGATGGCGTGTATTAAAGCGATTTATCGCACAAAGGTCAAGTATTAAAAGCATAAATCCAACTGTTTGTGCATTTTAAAAGCAAATTATTGCAATTTACCCAAATGTACCAAGCAACGATGAATCGCACCACAACCTGGCTGGAATGTCGTGACACCTTTTTCTTCCTCTATACGGCACACTTCACTAATCAATCGATCCGCTACCCCTCGATTACGATTCGCTGGGTGAATAATCACGTACTCGAGTAACCGTGTTGTCCCAGTCCCTTCACTCCAGATTGCACCTATAATCTTATCATTGAACATCGCAACATACAGTATCGTATCCTGTTCTAGTGCATTTTCTAACGTCGTAATCGCATCTTGTCCGCTACCAAATTCAGGGCTTATTTCATATAGGCGTTCGACCTGATTACGAATCACAACATCCTTTAAATCGGTAATGGCGGTAATCTGGATTGGCATAAAACGAACTCCTGTGTATATCTCAACTTAGATGCAGTAAATTATAACGAAATCAGGCATAATACAATGCACAAGCAAAATTTGTAAAAGCATCAAATATTTTTAGGAGTGTACTCGTGACGCAACGTATCAGTGAAGTTGTTAGAAATACCAACGAAACGAAAATTAAAGTTCGTTTAAACTTGGATGGTACTGGTCAAGGTACACTCAATACTGGCGTTCCATTTTTAGACCATATGATTGACCAAATCAAGCGTCATGGTTTATTTGATATCGATATTTTTTGTGATGGTGACTTAGAGATAGATGATCACCATACCGTTGAAGACTGTGGCATCACACTTGGGCAAGCCTTTGCACAAGCCCTCGGCGATAAAAAAGGTTTACGTCGCTATGGTCATTTCTATGCCCCATTGGATGAAGCACTCTCACGTGCAGTGGTCGATTTGTCAGGTCGTCCAGGGTTATTTATGGATATTCCTTTTACTCGTGCCCGCATCGGTACATTTGATGTTGATTTATTTTCCGAGTTTTTTCAGGGCTTCGTCAATCATTCACTGATGACGATTCATCTTGACAATTTAAAAGGCAAAAATAGCCATCACCAAATTGAAAGTATCTTTAAAGCATTTGCACGTGCGTTGCGTATGGCATGTGAGCAAGACCCTCGTGCTGCTGGTACAATTGCTTCAACCAAGGGAACACTATAATGACACGTATTGCTCTATTAGATTATGGTATGGGTAATCTACATTCAGCAGCCAAAGCACTGGAGCATGTCGGTGCAGTGGTCGATGTCACCCATGATCCCAAAGTCGTGGCACAAGCAGATAAAATTGTGTTCCCTGGTGTAGGGGCAATGCGTGACTGTATGCAAGGTATGCGTGATGCTGGCATTGATGAGGTTGTGCGTCAGGTGGTCTTTAACAAACCCGTCCTTGCCATCTGTGTGGGTATGCAGGCACTCATGCAACATTCCGAAGAAAATGGCGGTGTCGAGGCACTCGGCATTTTTGCAGGTGCAGTGAAACGCTTTCCTGACATAACGAATTTGAAAGTACCACACATGGGCTGGAATCAGGTACATCAATGCGACCCAAGCCATCCTATGTGGAAAGATATCGCACAGGATAGTCGCTTTTATTTTGTACATAGTTATTATGTTGAACCACAAAGCGAGCCGTTGATTGCCGCAACCTGTGAATATGGCATAAACTTTTGCACGGCTATTCATCAAGATAATGTATTTGCCACACAATTTCACCCTGAAAAAAGCCATACCGTCGGCTTACAGCTCCTGAAAAATTTTGTGGAATGGGATATTTAAGGGCTTTTAAACCTTCCGCCCTCTAACCACACTTGAATCTGCTGATGAATATACCCTGTTGCCAGCCGTTCCTGCTCCAGACGATTTGCAGCATAGTGCTGATTGTGCAACTTTTCAAATAAATCCTGTTCTGCATCGGTCAGATAAAGCTG
>SSHE01000017.1 GCA_008017315.1 Acinetobacter sp. | reverse complement strand
TTTTAGCGTATCAAAAGTTGTATTCTGGACAAACTGAGTAAAGCTTTCCCAGTCAGTGATGATATGACTATGCCCTTTTTGGTATTTTGTAATGGGATTAAGATGCCCTTGTTCTGTAAATTGACTCAGCCACTTATCAAGGGTAGGTCTGCTGATTTGAAAGTCTCGGCAGGTTTGGCTTTTGGATTTGCCATTAATATGTGCATTAACTGCACGTTGGCGTAGATCAATTGAATAGCAGCTCATCTTTAAGTCGTTTTAATGGACAGGAAATGTGTATTGTAAATGTTTTAAATGAAAATGCTATATGTTTGAAAAAAAGAGAAACTTGTTATGTTGATATTAGCTCTATTTTTGGACAAAACAATTGATATAAAGTATGAGAAAGCGTACGTTTTTATAACAGGTAATTTTCAAATTTAGTCATGACTGATTTTTTACTTATTTTGTGGTAGGACATTCGTGTCTTACATGATGAGTTAGGTAATACTATACATATTTTTCAAACCAAACCTTAGCAAAGGAGTACTATTATGACAGATACTTGGCTTAACACACTCATCACCGATACCGCACAAGAAGGGTTTGAGCTTGCTATTACATTGAGTCGTCGTGGCGTCAAATATACATAGCCAGATGTAGATGTGCTAAAGAAACTCCGTCCAGAGTACGCAAACTCCGCAGAGTTGCTCACAGCAGCATCACATGTCATTGCAGTCAATTTTCAAACTATTGCTGCCGCAAATAATTATTGGCGTAAGTGAATGGTGAGGCATTTAAGCTGATGCCGCTTTGCGGATCGGTTTCATTTAAGCCTCAATGAAGTGAATTGCGTAAATTACCCCATAAAGCAAAAACCATTCCCGAAGGAATGGCTTGGTATCAATCACAATCTATAAACTTAAACCTGCTGAATCCCAGCCACCAACCATTCATCCGAACTACCGATAGGTTTGACAAAATGCCAAATTTCGGTAAAGGGTTGTGGTAAGGCGTTTAAGTCTTCACTCACCGTACCCGTAAAACGTACACTGACAACGTATTGACCATCTTCGGTACTTTGATCGACCACATTGGCAGTCAAGTTACTAAATTCTGCCACGTCCGCATTATTGGTGATTTCAGAATACATTGCCTGATACATCTCAGGGGTGAAGTATTTTTGAATTTCGTTGATATTGCTCGCATTATTCATCGATTGAATATGGTTAAAACGCTGACGGGCAAAACGTAAAAAGTTTGCAGGTTCTGTGCCATCAGGTAAAGCATTGCCACTACTCATGGTTGCACTACCAAAAGGTGCAGTTTGTGGTGCTGTATTGCTACCGCCGCCAATAGACTGACCAAAAATATTGGTATTGCCACCAGCACTTGGTGATGAATGAGTAACTGGGGCGGTTTGTCTGCGTGTTGCACCAGAACTATTTGGTGCATAAGGATTGTGGCTGCTTGTATTGCCTACCGCGAGTTTTTTTGCGGCCAGTTTGCGAAATAGAAAGAATGCACCACCAATAATCAGGATCATCCATAACCAGCCCATGCCACCGCTTTTATTTTCGGTTGCTTCGGCATTGTGTTGGTTGGCTTGTTGGCTTGGGTCGGCTTGACGCTGTTGTCCATCATCTGCCATGGCGTTGGCAGCGACTGCACCAATTGCTGCACCTGCAACACCTGCGGCAACCATACCACCCACATTAGAACCACTACGTTGTGGTTGAGTTGGGGTTTGTTGCTGCATCGGTTGTGTAGGACGTTGTTGTTGATAATTTTGACTCGGTGCTGAGCGTGACATACCGTGACTCTTGCCACCGCCAGCACGCTTGGCTTCTGCCAAAGGGGCAGCGAGTAGGCTTGCCGTCAATAGGGCAAAAATGAGGGCGTGAGATTTTTTCTGCATAGTGATGATATTCCTAATAGATATAAAACGCTAAAATTAAAGTAAATAATGCGGCTTTTTATGCAAATTTCAAGCCTAAATTTGTGAATTTTGTATCATTTATTCCGCCAGTTCCATCGCTGCTTGTAGGGCTTCGTGTAAGCGTGCGACGGCAATCACATTTAAGCCTTTTATTGGATTTTGTGGCGCATTGCCACGAGGGAGGATAATGGTTTTAAATCCGTGTTTTTGTGCTTCTTTTAAGCGTTCTTGACCATTGGGTACAGGGCGGATTTCACCCGATAATCCGACTTCACCAAAAACCGCCAATTGTTGGGGTAAGGCTTTGCCTCTTAAACTCGATGCACAAGCGAGTAATACAGCCAAGTCTGAACCTGTTTCGGTAATTTTTAAGCCACCGACAATATTGACATAGACATCTTGCCCGACAGTATGTACGCCACCGTGGCGGTGCATAACGGCCAATAGCATGGATAAACGGTTTTGTTCCAGACCCAGTGCAACCCGACGAGGTTGTCCGTGTGCATCATCGACCAAGGCTTGCACTTCAACCAGTAAAGGGCGTGTTCCCTCACGGCTAATCATGACCACAGAACCTGCTATGGCTTCGTCATAGCGGCTGAGAAAAATGGCGGATGGGTTGGCGACTTCTTTTAGCCCTTTATCGGTCATACCAAATACACCGAGTTCATTGACTGCCCCAAAACGGTTTTTCACTGCACGAATCATCCGATAGCGAGAATCAGATTGTCCTTCAAAATACAGCACACAATCGACCATGTGTTCCAGTACACGGGGCCCAGCCAGTGCCCCTTCTTTGGTGACATGTCCAACGATAAATAGGGCAGTGCCTGTATGTTTGGCAAAGCGTGTGAGAATGGCGGCAGATTCTCGAATTTGTGAGACCCCACCTGGGGCAGATTGGATGGTTTCGGTATAAAGGGTTTGAATGGAATCCAGCACTGCCATTTGTGGGCGTTCCTGTGCCAAGACTTCACAGATGCGTTCAACACAGGTTTCTGCCATGACTTTGAGGGCATCCATGGCTAAATCCAATCGTTTGGCACGCATAGCCACTTGCGATAGTGATTCTTCACCTGTGATATATAGGGCGGATTGTTGGGCTGCCATATAGGTGGCAGTTTGTAGCAAAATCGTGGATTTACCGATACCAGGGTCGCCACCTATCAGCACCACTGAACCTGTGACCAGACCACCCCCCAATACACGGTCAAATTCTGCAATGCCTGTAGGTGTACGACTTTCGTGACTGACCTTGATTTGATCTAATGTGGTGATTTGGCTAGATTGTCCTGCATATCCCCCAGACTTGATGCCTGCTTTTGCTCGATGTGGGGAAGTTGTCGCTTCTAGTCGTGTTTCAAGCAAACTATTCCATTCGCCACATTCTGAGCATTGTCCTGCCCATTTGGGATGTTCTGTCGCACATTGTTCACAGCGATAGATGGTTTTGACTTTGCTCATAATACAGATAATTTGATAAAAAATTTAAATTGCAATGTAGAGATTTACAGCCTAAAAGTAAAGCGAAGAAGGGATTTTCACGACAATAGATGTCGCATTGGATAAATTTTGCAATAAAAATGAAAAAAATATCGGAAATCTTTTCTTTTTAGACCAAAGTAGCATATTTTTAGCGATAAATAGAACGATAGGGAAAGAGAGGAAATGACGTATCCACATGATCTACCGCAAGGAGATCCGCAGAATTTACAACGTAGTCTGTCCAATCGACATTTGCAGTTGATTGCCATCGGTGGGGCGATTGGTACAGGCTTATTTATGGGTTCGGGCAAAACCATTAGTCTGGCAGGACCATCTATTTTACTAATTTATATGTTAATTGGTTTTATGGTGTTTATGGTGATGCGTGCATTGGGGGAGCTGTTGCTGTCTAATTTGCAATACAAATCCTTTATTGATTTTTCTACCGATTTAATTGGCCCATGGGCAGGTTATTTTGTGGGTTGGACGTATTGGTTATGTTGGGTCACCATTGGTATCGCCGATTTATCCGCCATTATTTATTATTTGGAATTTTTTAATCATGGGCAGTCCTTTGGTGCATTGGAAGGCTTGATGATTAGTACGGTTGCGATTTTATTCGTGCTGGGTTTAAATATGGTCACTGTCAGGCTATTTGGCGAAATGGAATTTTGGTTTGCCATGGTCAAGATTACAGCGATTATCGTGCTGATTGCCGTGGGGCTATGGATGATATTGACTGGCTTTACCAGTAGTTCGGGTGCAGTGGCCAGTGTGAGCAACTTATGGATACATGGTGGTGTATTTCCGAAAGGTATGGATGGTTTTCTGGCAGGTTTCCAGATTGCGATTTTTGCCTTTGTTGGGGTAGAGTTGGTGGGGACAACAGCAGCAGAAACCCAAGATCCACAGCGTAATTTGCCAAAAGCGGTAAATTCTATTCCTGTGCGTATTATTATTTTCTATGTGTTGGCGTTATTTGTGGTGATGTGCGTCACCCCGTGGAATCAGATTGACCCGAAAGTGAGTCCATTTGTGAATTTGTTTTCACAGGCAGGGATTGCATCGGCAGCGATTATTATGAATTTGGTGGTGTTATCATCGGTGATGTCATCCATGAATAGTGGTGTATTTTCGACCAGTCGGATGTTATTTGGCTTGTCAGGGGAAAAGCAAGCTCCGAATTGGTTTGCCAAACTGTCCAAATCGGCTGTGCCTGCCAATGCGTTGATTTTTTCATCAATTTGTATATTTATTGGGGCATTTGTGCAGTTTGTTTATAAAGTTCAAACAGGTACGAATGATGAGGTGACGGCATTTACTTTAGCAACCACACTTTCAACCATCTTGTTTATCTGTGTCTGGATCATGATTATGTGGAGTTATATCAATTATCGTAAACGCTCACCTGAATTACATGCCCAATCGACCTTTAAATTACCAGGCGGTGTAGTCACATGTTGGGTGGTGATTGGTTTTTTTCTTGCAACGATTTATTTCCTTGCATTGGATGCAACTACACTGGAAGCCTTAAAAGTTAGCCCAATTTGGTTGGTTGTTTTGGCAATTGGTTATTATGCGTTTTATAGACCAAAGTATTTAAAGAAATAATGTGTCACTACAAAAGCATTGAACGTCAGTCATTGTACTGGCGTTTTTTTATCCTTGAAAACGTTTAAATACATGAAATATTTTGGTCATTTGGGAAATCAGGCTATACTTTGGTATCTTTTATTTATCAGCATGTAGATTATGCGTAGCCTATTGTTACTTGGTTTGCTGGGGATGTGTTTAAGTACTTTATCGGCGTGTGGTCAGTCTGGTGCTTTAGTCAAAGCATCAGCACAACAGGATAAACGCTCACATTACTTATTGTATCCATCACCAAAGTCGGTCATGCCTGAGCAAAATACGCCACTTACATCGCCATCATCAGATTCAGCATTAGGTCAGCAGCCATGAGTTTTACCCGTCAGCAAGGCATATTACACGCCGAGAATTGTTCTCTTGAAGATTTAGCTACACAGTATGGCACGCCATTATATGTGTATTCCAAAGCCGCTTTGACGCAGCATTATCAGGATATGGACAAGGCATTTGACTATATCGAGCATCAAATCTGCTTTGCGGTAAAATCCAATTCTAATATTGCAGTGTTAAATGTGTTGGCAAAACTGGGTGCAGGTTTTGATATTGTCACAGGTGGGGAATTAGCACGGGTACTGGCAGCAGGTGGCGAGCCGAGTAAAATCGTTTTTTCAGGGTTGGGGAAATCGGAAACGGATATTGCCAAAGCATTGGAAGTAGGAATTGCCTGCTTTAATGTGGAATCTTATGCCGAACTTGACCGTATTCAAAAAGTAGCAGCACAATTGGATAAAAAAGCCCCGATTTCATTACGAGTCAATCCTGATGTCGATGCCAAAACTCATCCGTATATTTCCACAGGTTTAAAAGAGAATAAATTTGGCATTCCAAGTGATAGTGTCTATGACACCTATCAATATGCAGCAAGTTTGCCGAATTTGGATATTGTCGGTATTGATTGTCATATCGGTTCACAACTCACCGAAACGCAGCCCTTTGTTGATGCTTTGGCACGGATTACCGTGATGATTGAGCAATTACAGAGCATGGGTATCCATTTAAAACATGTGGATATTGGTGGTGGTTTAGGCGTGTGTTATCGGGATGAAACCCCGCCAACCGTTGCAGAGTATGCCAATGCCTTGCGTCCAGCATTAGACAAACTTGGCTTAAAAGTATATATGGAACCAGGGCGTAGTATTAGTGCTAATGCAGGCGTGTTATTGACCAAAGTGGATTTGCTTAAACCAACAATGCACCGAAACTTTGCCATTGTCGATGCAGCGATGAATGATTTAATTCGCCCATCATTATATGGTGCATGGATGGATATTGTGCCTGTCACACCGCATCAGGACAGCGAAATGAAAACATGGGATATTGTCGGGGCAATTTGCGAAACAGGTGATTTTCTGGGTAAGGAACGTGCATTGGCGTTACAGGAAAATGATACGCTGGCGGTACTGGGTGCTGGGGCGTATGGTTTTGTCATGAGCTCAAACTACAATAGTCGTGGTCGTGCTGCCGAAGTCATGGTGGATAAAGATACATCCTATGTGATTCGCCAGCGTGAAAGTATCGAATCACTTTGGGCAAATGAGCAACTATTGCCACAGGAGTAAAACGCCATGTTATTAGAATTTAGCAAAATGCACGGTCTGGGCAATGACTTTGTGGTGATTGACTTGGTACGCCAGCGTGCCTATCTGGATACCGTGACCATTCAACGTATGGCAGATCGTCATTTTGGTATTGGTTTTGACCAATTATTGATAGTTGAGCCACCAGAAGATCCAACAGCAGATTTTAAATATCGTATTTTTAATGCCGATGGTTCAGAAGTGCAGCAGTGTGGTAATGGTGTACGTTGTTTTGCACGTTTTGTTTATGAACAACAATTGACCTATAAAACCAAACTGCGTGTACAAACCCAATCGGGAATTGTTGAACCTGAATTGGGTGCAAATGGTTGGGTACGGGTCAATATGGGCTTGCCAAAATTTTTACCCGAACAAATTCCATTTCAGGCAGACACCGCACAGATGCTTTATCCTTTGCAATTGCATGATCGAGAAATCCAAATTGATGTGGTGAATATGGGTAATCCACATGCAGTCTATTTGGTGGATGATATATTTCAAGCGGACGTTGCACAGATCGGTGCACAAGTAGAATCACATCAGCGTTTTCCAGAACGTGTGAATGTTGGTTTTTTACAAGTACTGTCACGGCAGCAGGCTCGTTTGCGTGTATATGAACGTGGAGCAGGGGAAACCTTGGCGTGTGGTACAGGGGCATGTGCTGCGGTCGTCAGTGGGATTCGCCGTGGTGTGCTGGATAATAATGTCAATATTGAACTGGCGGGTGGGATGCTCAATATCGCATGGCAAGAGGGTGATGTAGTATGGATGACAGGCCCAACGGCTAGAGTTTACGATGGGCGACTGGATTTAAGGTATTTTCAGGGCTAAAGTTGTACCTGACCTGAATAATGGGTTAAAGAACGACATTTTACCCTGTGAAATATCGTTCTTGTGATGCTGTCGTCGCATTGCAGGTTACGTCAACCGCCCATTCCACATTGCTAATGCTTTTTGTTGTGCATCGCTATACTCAGTCGCAATGTTCATGGTCATTAAGGCAATGGCTAAAGTTTCGACAATGGCTTGACTGCCGTATTCATGTTGGGCTTGTCCTAACCAGACCGATTTAAAAAAATCCAAATCAAAATGTTCTTCTGCCAGTGAACGATCAGGATTAATTTTTGGTAATTCTAGCTCAAAACATTCGCCATTTTTAATTCCACAAATCAAAGTTTTGGCATCGGGATTGCGTTCAAATTCACCACCTTCGCCTTTAATGACTGCACTATTTTGATAGCCCAATGTAAATGCCGCTTGCTGGTGTGACGTGCGATAAGCAGGATGAAAAATGGCTTGTAATGTCGCTTTGGCATTATAGGGATTAATCAAACGAGAAAGGGTATGTATAGGGGAACGTAAACCTAAAAATTGCCGATACTGCATCATTTCAGCCAGTTTAGGAGAAAGCAATTCAAGTGGAATAAAAGCAAAATTTTGTCGTTCTAAATGACTTTCAACATCTTTAATGTGTGTACAGGATAAATAGCCCAAGCTTTTTACGACATCTTCGGTATATAAACGATTGATGGTATGCCCAGAAGCACCGTGCATGACCACTTTATAGCCATGCTGTGCCAATGTAAGGGCAGCCAGTAAAAACCACGGATAATGTTTACGTTTACCTGCATAACTTGACCAATCTAAATCGACCTGAACAGGTAACGCTGGTAGGTTCAATAAGTCCTTGGTTGCTTGCACAAAACCTGTAAGTTCGGCAACGGATTCTTCTTTAACCCGAAGCAGCATCAAAAAAGCCCCAATCTGAATGTCCAGTGCTTCACCTGTTAAAATCATGCGAAAGGCGTGATAGGCTTCTTCATAGGATAAGGAGCGGCTACCTGTTTTACCTTTACCTAAAATCCGTACATATTGGGCAAAAGGGTGTTCTTCAAGGGCGTAAATATTGCGTTTTAGAGGTGATGGCATGGACATAGGAGATTTCTAAAATAGGTAGGACGGTTCTAATGTATAAATTATTTGCTCAAACTGCAAATGTTATCACGCTTTTAAATCAGGAATCTGTGCACCGTAGTCAAAGCGTTCTTTCCAGTTGCACACATCCGCAACGATACATTCACCACATTTGGGTTTGCGTGCGGTGCAGCAATAGCGTCCATGTAAAATCAACCAGTGATGAGCATCTAGGATAAATGCTTTTGGGATACGTTTTAATAGTTGTTGTTCCACTTCGAGGACATCTTTACCTTTGGCCAGACCTGTACGATTGCCCAAACGAAAAATATGAGTATCGACTGCCATCGTCGGTTGTCCAAACGCTGTATTCAACACTACATTGGCGGTTTTACGCCCAACACCAGCCAAGGCTTCTAATTGCTCTCTTTGTTCAGGAATTTGACCGCCGTATTGTTCAATCAAGATTTGACAGGTTTTAATCACATTCTCTGCTTTAGAGTTAAACAAACCAATGGTTTTGATATAGTTTTTTAATTTTTCTACGCCAAGTGCATACATGCTGTGTGCATCGGGTGCATCCAAAAATAGCTGTTTGGTGGCTTTATTGACACTGACATCGGTGGCTTGAGCAGATAACAATACCGCAATTAAAAGCTGAAAAGGTGAGTCATATTGCAGTTCGGTTTTTGGGTGCGGACGTTGTTCTCTTAAACGCTGAAAAAAAATCTGAATCTGTGCCTTACTCATGGTTTTACTAGGGCGAATGTTAGACATGGCTTAGGCTTCCAATAGTGCAGCTAAACGCTGTTCCAACGCACTCAGTTGTTGTGCCTTATTCGCATCATGGCGAACATGTAACTGTTTTTGTAACTTTTTAATTTGTGTACGGATTTTGGCCAACTCAATGGTGAGCTGTGCATCCTGTTTGGGCTGAATCACGGCGGTTTCTTCGGTGATAATATTTTGTCCAATAATGGCCTGTAGTTGGGCGGTTGATGCACTCGCTTGAATGGTTGGGCGTGCATGAATGCGTTGCTCACGGCGAGTTTGTTCACGCAATAAATGGGCTTTATAGCGTTGTCTTAAATCATTTTGTTCTGAGATTCTTTGCTGTGCCGTGGGTAATGCTGAAGTATCGGCAATTAAATCAATACAATCCACAGGGCAGGGTGCAAGACATAATTCACAGCCTGTACATAAATCAGTCATGACGCTGTGCATCATTTTACCACTGCCGATAATCGCATCGACAGGGCAGGCAGCGATACACTTGGTACAGCCAATACATTCATCTTCGCGAATCACTGCTTTGATCCGTTGCGGTCGCTTATCTGCCTGAATGTCCCAGACACTGGGCTCAGCGATTAAATGCTCTCGTCCCAGCAGTTGAGCCAGTGCATCGGCGACGGGTTGCCCACCTGGAATACATTTATTTGCCGCTTCACCCTCATGAATGGCTTGTGCATAGGGCAAACATCCAGCAGAATGACCACATAAACCACACTGGGTTTGTGGGAGTAGCTGATCAATCTGATGAACCAAAACAGAAACGGATACGGACATAAAAGAGGAGGTACAATCACTATTAACGAATTATAACCAAAAATAGCTGCACTTGGGGAGATAAGAGAGTTTTACGTACATTTATTCACTTAACATTTGCATCAAGATGCACTAGACTCAGGCATAATTAAACCTATCATGAAATATATTGGTGCGTAATAATAGATTGATATTATTGAAAATATTTTGATTATGCACCAATTTAATACATGGTATTTATTTAATAAATATTCGTTATTATAGTTATAAGTATTTGTAAAATATAATAAAAAACTTATTCTTCAGAAATAGGTATTGTATGTTGAGCGAAATAAGTATTAAATAAGTGCGAAATCCTTTTTAGTGCATTTTTTGCACCTTTATAGTATCACTCGCCATTGAGGGTCGGACATTGAAATATACAAGCCTAAGTGATTTTTTGAATTACGTAAAATCTCGTGACCAATATCAACCTGAATTTCTACAAGCTGTTGAAGAAGTAATGACCAGCTTGTGGCCATTTATTGAGAAGAATCCAAAATATGCACAACAAGGCATTTTGGAACGTTTGGTAGAGCCAGAACGTGCGATTCAATTCCGTGTCTCATGGGTGGATGATCAAGGTCAAACGCATGTCAATCGTGCATTCCGTGTTCAGTATAATTCTGCGATTGGGCCATTTAAAGGTGGAATGCGTTTCCATCCATCGGTGAATTTATCTATTCTTAAATTCCTTGGTTTTGAACAGACATTTAAAAATGCTTTGACGACATTACCAATGGGTGGTGGTAAAGGCGGTTCAGATTTTGACCCGAAAGGCAAATCTGAAGGCGAAATTATGCGTTTCTGTCAAGCACTCATGATTGAATTATATCGCCATCTTGGCTCAAACACAGATATTCCAGCAGGGGATATTGGTGTGGGTGGTCGTGAAGTCGGTTATATGGCTGGTATGATGAAAAAGCTCAGTAATGACACAGCCTGTGTCTTTACGGGTAAAGGTTTGTCATTTGGTGGTAGCTTAATGCGTCCAGAAGCAACAGGTTATGGCACAGTCTATTTTGCCGAAGAAATGTTAAAAGTTCGCAATGATAGCTTTGCGGGAAAAGTTGTTTCGATTTCAGGCTCTGGTAATGTTGCCCAATATGCAGCAGAAAAAGCCATGTTCCTTGGTGCGAAAGTGGTGACATTATCTGATTCAAACGGTACGGTCTATGTGAAAAATGGCTTTACTGATGAACTTCTTGCCGAAGTTATGCAGCTTAAAAATGAACAACGTGGCCGTATTTCTGAATTTGCATCTAAGCACGGTTTTGAATATTTTGAAGGGAAGACACCTTGGCATATTGCGGTAGATATCGCTCTGCCATGTGCAACACAAAATGAACTTGATGGTGATGATGCGGAAACCCTGATTAAAAATGGTGTGATTTGTGTGGCAGAAGGAGCAAATATGCCTTCGACATTGGCAGCAGTAGAAAAATTCATTGCTGCAAAAACACTTTATGCACCAGGTAAAGCATCGAATGCAGGTGGTGTAGCGACTTCTGGTTTGGAAATGTCACAGAATGCAATGCGTTTGGGTTGGACACATGCCGAAGTGGATGAACGTTTACATGCCATCATGAAAGACATCCATGCCAATTGCGTAAAATATGGTACGCAAGCAGATGGTTCTGTGAATTATGTTGATGGTGCAAATATTGCAGGCTTTGTCAAAGTTGCGGATGCGATGTTGGCACAAGGTGTCTATTAATAGACCACCTGAGCGAAATACAGCTTGTACAAACACTCCTCATTGAGGGGTGTTTTTTTTATGCTGAAAAAATGACAATAAAAAAGCCTATTTTAAATTTAAAATAGGCTTTTCGTATTTTGGCTCTCCCACCTGGGCTCGAACCAGGGACCTGCGGATTAACAGTCCGTCGCTCTACCGACTGAGCTATGGGAGAATGTAGGACGCATTGTAAGGATGAAATCTTATAGGGTCAAGATATTTATCATAAAAAATACGGTTAATTGCTTTTTAACTGTACAGTTTGATTCGCAATTACGCCTGTTCAACCTGTACCAACCCAGCCGTATGTTGTGCCTGTTCCCGTGCCTGTTCAACACTTGCAGCTCGAGCAGTGGCAACACCCATACGACGACGTTTAAAACCTTCTGGTTTACCAAATAAACGTAAATCACTGTCTGGGTGAGCAAGTGCCTGTTCGAGGTTGGAAAAGGTTAAATTATCGGCATCCTGTCCAGCATAAATCACCGCACTGGCAGCAATACTATGACGTTTGGTATTGACAGGTAAGCCTAAAATTGCCCGAGCATGCAGTTCAAATTCACTCTGGAATTGACTGGCTAAAGTCACCAGACCAGTATCGTGCGGACGAGGGGATACCTCACTAAACCAGACTTGATCGCCTTTAATAAATAATTCTACTCCGAAGATGCCACAACCACCCAATGCTGTGGTGATTTTATCAGCAATGCGTTTGGATTCTATGAGTGCAGCTTCGCTCATCGGTTGTGGTTGCCAGCTTTCGATATAATCGCCTGCATCTTGTAGATGTCCAATCGGATCGCAAAAATGTGTTTCAATTTTGCCTGTTTCAGGGTTTTTGGCACGTACAGTGAGTAAGGTAATTTCAAAATCAAAATTAATTTGCGACTCAATAATGACTTTACCCTGATTCACTCGTCCACCTTGCATGGCATATTCCCATGCCGCATCGACTTGTTGGAAACTAGTTACTCGGGATTGCCCTTTTCCTGACGATGACATGACAGGTTTGACAAAGTTTGGATAGCCAATATCATCACAAGCAGCACGGAAACTGTCCAAACTATCTGCAAAACGATAGATAGAAGTAGCGATACCCAGTTCTTCCGCAGCCAGACGACGAATCCCTTCACGATTCATGGTGAGATTCACTGCTTTGGCAGAAGGAATCACCGTAGCAATATTATTTTCTTCAATTTCTAATAATACTTCTGTAGCAATGGCTTCAATCTCAGGCACAATGAGATGTGGTTTCACTTCATTTATGAGTTGGCGTAATGCTTCCGGATCGCTCATATTGATGGTATGGCTATGGTGTGCGACCTGCATCGCTGGTGCATGGTCATAACGGTCGGCTGCAATGACTTCTACACCTAGACGCTGCAATGAAATCACTACTTCTTTACCGAGTTCACCTGAACCTAAAAATAATACACGTGTTGCGGAAGCTTGTAATGGGGTGCCGATACGAACAGTCATGGTTTAAATATTCCAAAAATCGTGAAAATCAACAGGGTCTAAGCATAGCAGAGAGTGAGGCAATCCAATACAATTTAAGTAGAATTGATTAAAAAATTTGAATCACATCATCCCGACTTAAACGTGCCTTGGGTAAATGTGCATTAAAATCATCGGTGCTGCGATAGCCTAGTGCAGTCATCACCACACTGCGTAATCCGTACTGTTTTAAACCGAATACTTCATCTAGCATGCTGTGATCAAAACCACCCATTGCGGTTGCATCAATGTGCATGGATTTGGCAGCAGATAATAACATCCCTAGTGCAATATGGATTTGATTGTCCACCCATGAATCAATCATGTTTTGGCTGCGATATAAGTCAATGTAGGTTTGACGTGTATTTTTTTGAGCATCTTTGGCTTCTGGCGTTCTAAAGCGTCCTGCCTGTTCTTCGTGGCTGAGAATATTGTCTAAATGAGCCGCATCAATATGGGTTTTTGCGGTGAAAATAATCACCTCGGATGCGTTCAGGATTTTGGGGATATTGTAGGCAAAAGCACCTTGAGTCGCTTGAGTGATGTTTTGTTTTGCTTGCTCACTTTGTGCAACCAGAAAACGCCAAGGTTGGATATTGATAGAAGAAGGGCTTAGACGTAAAACTTCTAATAATTGCTCAAGCTGCTCATGTGGAATTTTCTTGGTCTGGTCGTAGGCTTTGGTTGTGTGGCGTGTTTGGGCAAGCTCGAGGAAATTCATCATTGACCTATTTTAGCTGAGAAAAATTTTAGCCTAAACATATCAAAAAAGCAGAGATTTCACTAGAGCGTAGAGTGACTTGTTTTTTCTGATCTATGGGTCATGGTGGCGGATGACTTAAGTGACCATTCATTTGTTGTTCAAAAGCGATTTTAAGGGATAAAGTCTGCACATCGAATTTGGAGGGATGACGTTTTAGGCCGTGTGTAAAAAATAATTGCCATAAAATGGTGCAATATTTTGCATGAAAACGTATCACGATATTGTTGGTGCTGATAAATGGTGCATTTTGTTTGGAGGACAGTATAATAGAAATATTCAAGTACATCTAAAATATTAATTTCATTAAGGCTTCAATATTTTAGAGAAGGTTGCATAAGTTGGTATGAGAATTGCTATATACCTATCAACTGAACAGTGCACCTAGCAAGTGCAGACAAAATTCAACTGGAGCATCACGCACATGTCAAACAAGGTTCTTAATTTAATTCAGGAAAGTGGCGCAAAATGGGTAGATTTCCGTTTTACGGATACCAAAGGTAAAGAGCAACACGTTACTTACCCAGCCGATACTATTGATGAAGATACATTCGAAGATGGTAAAATGTTCGATGGTTCTTCAATCGCTGGTTGGAAAGGGATTGAAGCATCTGACATGATTTTGCGTCCAGATGCAGAAACCGCTTTTATTGACCCATTCTTCGCAGAAGCCACAATAGTTGTGACGTGTGATGTGATCGAACCATCAACGGGTCAAGGTTATGAACGTGACCCACGTTCTATTGCACGCCGTGCGGAAGAATATTTGAAATCCACAGGTATTGGTGACACAGCATTTTTCGGTCCAGAGCCAGAATTTTTTGTCTTTGATGATGTGAAATGGGACATTGATATGTCTGGTGCACGTCATACGATTTCTGCCGAAGAAGCAGCTTGGAGTACAGGAAATACTTACGAATCTGGTAACTCAGGTCACCGCCCACGTGTAAAAGGCGGTTACTTCCCAGTGCCACCTGTAGATTCTTCGCAGGATATGCGTGCTGAGATGTGCAACAAAATTGAAGACATCATGGGTGCTGGTCGTGTAGAAGTGCATCACCACGAAGTTGCATCATGCCAATTGGAAATCGGTGTAAGCTTCAACACCATGGTGCGTAAAGCCGACGAAGTACAACAATTTAAATATGTCGTACATAATGTTGCACATCAGTTTGCCAAGACTGCAACTTTTATGCCTAAGCCTTTGGTAGGTGATAATGGTTCTGGTATGCACGTTCACATGTCAATTTCGAAAGATGGCAAAAACCTGTTTGCAGGTGATGAATATGCTGGTTTGTCAGAAATGGCATTATTCTTTATCGGTGGTGTGATTAAACATGCTCGTGCATTAAATGCGATCACCAACCCATCGACGAACTCATATAAGCGTCTTGTGCCTCATTTTGAAGCACCAATTATGCTGGCATATTCTGCACGTAACCGTTCTGCATCTATCCGTATTCCTTATGTATCTAGCCCGAAAGGCAAACGTATCGAAGCACGTTTCCCAGATCCAATGATGAACCCATACTTAGGTTTTGCAGCATTATTGATGGCGGGTCTTGATGGTATCCAGAATAAAATCCATCCAGGTGAAGCTGCGGACAAAAACTTATATGACTTACCGCCTGAAGAAGAAGCAAAAATCCCAACAGTTGCACACAGTCTAGAAATGGCATTGGATGCACTCAAAGCAGATCATGACTTCTTGCTTAAAGGTGGCGTATTTAGCAAAGAAATGCTAGATGCGTATATTGAGTTAAAAACTGAAGATGTACGTCGTCTAAATACGACGACTCACCCAGTTGAATTTGATATGTACTATAGTCTGTAAGTGATGCTTTAGAGCATGATTATGCGATAAATAGCACCCTTTAAATCATGGATTTGAAGGGTGTTTTTTTGTGTAAAGGGATAAGGGAAAATGAAAATGTCACATGCTCATGAAAAAATTATCAATGTGATTCAATTTCTGGCTTTTGAAGATTTGGGGAGTTTTGCTCAAGTATTGCAACAGCAAGGCTATACTTTGCAATACTGGCAAGCTGGCGTAGATGAGTTTAAAGAGATTTGGCAGCAAGCCGCCCCTTTAATTATTTTAGGTGGCCCGATTGGGGTATATGAAACAGATATTTATCCTTATCTATCGGAGATAGTCGCACAATTAAAACAGCGTTTGGTACATCATAATTATCCAACATTAGGCATTTGTTTAGGTTCACAGCTGATCGCAGCCGCTTTGGGGGCAAAAGTGTATGTAGGTGGAGTCAAGGAAATTGGTTGGGGAAAATTATCATTGACCACACAAGGTCTGACTTCGGTATTACATCATTTGGTTGATCTTCCAGTCTTACACTGGCATGGTGATACATTTGATTTGCCAATGCAGGCGACATTGCTTGCTGGTTCGGAACATTATGCACATCAAGCCTTTTCTGTAGGGCAAAATATTCTTGCCTTACAATTTCATCCTGAAGTGGTAGAGGATACTTTGGAGCGTTGGTTGATTGGGCATATTGTTGAATTAAACAATGCAGGTATTGATATTGTGGCATTGCGTGAGGACAATCATCATTATGCCAAAATTTTGCAACATCATGCACAGGCGTTGTTATTAGACTGGTTGGCTGAATTGATGGTTTAAGATTGGCTGAGAAATGCTATGTGCCAGAAGTGTGATATGAGAGAGCAATTCCCCATATGCGGTATTTTTTGAAAAAGATGCAGTGATGAATGTGCATGATTGTAGTGAAATACTAAAGGAAATGCTGATGGAACTTGCAAACACACCAAAACCCCCATATTACGCCGTTATCTTTAGCTCAATTCGCACAGACGAAGATCGTGGCTACAGTCACATGGCAGAGGACATGCTGCGATTGGCAGTAAGTCAAGACGGTTTTTTGGGCGTAGAGTCTGCTCGAGAAGATGTGGGCATCACTGTTTCCTATTGGGAGAGCCTTGAGGCTATCAAACAATGGAAGCAAAATATCGAACACCTTAAGGCTCAGCGACTTGGTAGAGAGCAGTGGTATTCTGCTTTCCGAGTACGCATTTCAAAAGTAGAGCGTGAGTACGGCATTTGGTAAATGTATTGGCAATACAATTCTGGATGGAAATATGAACTCAGTTCACAATTACTCTGGTTGGTATGTAATCTTTCTTTAAAAGACGCATTGCTAGTATTGCATTTTATATTAGGGTTTACGTAATATGAACAACAAGAAGAGGAAAATCTGTTGATGGTTTTAAATAGCCAACAGATGGAGGGGATGTGTTTTATAAAAAAATTTTAGTAATAAGTATGATGACAATAATGATGTATGGTTGTGTCAGCACTGGTGGCAAATTAAGTACAGATAAATTTAAAAATTATACGTCTGTACATGAGCTCATCGTAAAACAAGCATTCAATCAGGATGATGGTACAGCGAAAGAGTATGTCTATGATTGGGGGGCTCACGCAGGAAATAAAACCCCACAATCTCTGCATCCGAAACAAGATCTAAATAGCTACTGTCAAGCCAAAGGGGGTACACTCACACTGCTGCATAAAAGCCATCTTGCTTTAGTCAAAGATACTTGGTCAAAACGTTTGTTGGAAACCTATGGGGCTGTTAAGCAGGGCATAGGTGCTTATCAATGTAAACAAAGTGATGGTCTGCAATGGATTGTATCAATTGAGCCAACGTCTGAACGCAAATTACAGGAAAATAAAGATGTTCGAGTGGTATCCTTGTTGGTTAAAGAAATGACCATGGATGAGGCAAAAAAAGTATATGCTGAAAAAAACAAGAATAATTCATCTACGACAGTCGTAAAACAACCAGTCGTAACCACTCATAAGGTGATACCTGCCAAAGTTCCTGAAGTTAAAAAAGAAGAAAAAACCGTTGTACCACCGCCTGAACCTGTTAAGGAAGCTCCGAAAGAAACCATACAGCAGCAACAGCAACGCTTATACCTTAGTGCACGTCGGGATTTTAATCGTGGAACAAGTCAGCTTGCAGCCTGTAATCAGGCGGAACGGGCACATAATCTAGGGCGGTTCTATAATGCAAGTGGCCCAAGTGTGTATGTGGAATCTGGCGTATTGGTGGCAAAATGTTTGACGACAGTTTCAGCCTACCAGAAAAAATTTAATCAACCGAAAGCACGTGCAAAAAGCATATTGCAGAATATTGTGAGTATGCAGAACCATACGATTGCAAAACACATGTTACAGCAGTTGCAATAGCAGATGATAAATAGATATTGTGGTTTTTGATAGCAGTTGAATTTGCTAGTTTGGGTTTGTGGTCTGAGCGTGGATTTCAGCTTGCATTTTGGAACGGTTTAGGCATTAAAAAGCACCTTTAGGATAAGACTATAAGTGTCAAATTCTAAAGGTGCAATTCAAATCAATAAGGTGTGTTGAACACTTAAAACTTATGCAGTTTCAACTGTAACATAACGACGACCAAACTGACCTTTTACTTCAAATTTTACGACACCGTCAGCGGTAGCAAATAAAGTATGGTCACGACCCATACCTACGTTTGCACCTGCGTGGAATTCTGTACCACGCTGACGTACGATGATGTTACCAGATGTTACTGATTGACCACCGTAAATTTTTACACCTAACATCTTAGGATTTGAATCACGACCGTTCTTCGTTGATCCACCAGCTTTTTTTGATGCCATGTCTATTTACTCCTTCGTGTTAGCCTGCAATACCAGTAATTTTCAACTCGGTAAACCATTGACGGTGACCTTGTTGTTTACGGTAGTGTTTACGACGACGCATTTTAATAATACGGATTTTGTCGTGACGACCATGACCAACTACTTCAGCGGTAACTTTTGCACCAGCAACAACTGGCGCACCAATTTGAATGTTGTCGCCGTTTACAACCATTAATACATCATCAAATGTAATAGTTGAACCAGTTTCAGCTTTCAATAATTCTACTTTAAGGGTTTCACCCTCAACCACACGGTGTTGCTTACCACCGCTTTGGATGACTGCGTACATATTGTACTCCAAACATGCCCGTGTCGTCGTGCCAATAAAGGGATATATTGAACTTAAAACGAACGCCACTGGGGGATATATCAGGGGCATAATTTTACGGAATTTTCACTCAAACAACAAGAGGCGAGTGTAAAATAATCTAAGGATGATATTTTGGGTGATTTTGTCATAAATCTATGATATTACGGTGTTATAGGTCATTTGAGGTATGGTGCAAATCGCAGTGTGTCATGTAAAAAAGCTTGCAAGTTGAAAAGACACTTATACAATAGCAAAGTGGTTTATGTGTTAAATCGTATAGTTAGATAAAATTTTACCAAGTTGCATAAAAGCTCTTTACACAAAATAGTCAGGATGAGGTTGTTTGCATGGCGATTGATTTTAAACAAGATGTGCTTGCTCCAGTTGTGCATGACTTTACTGCGATGGATCAGTTTATTAATGAGGGGATTACTTCCAAAGTCGCATTGGTGATGGCAGTGAGCAAGCATGTGGTTGAAGCTGGCGGCAAACGTATGCGTCCGATTATGTGTTTACTTGCGGCAAAAGCCTGTGGTGTTGCAGACATGGAACATGCACGGCATCTGGCAGCGATTATTGAGATGTTGCACACTGCAACGCTGGTACATGATGATGTGGTGGATGAATCCAATTTGCGTCGTGGTCGTCCAACGGCGAATGCAACATGGAACAATCAAACGGCGGTATTGGTCGGTGATTTTTTGATTGCTCGTGCGTTTGACCTTTTGGTGAATATTAAAGATTTTGATTTACTCAAAGATTTTTCAGCAGGGACATGTGAAATTGCTGAAGGGGAAGTTTTACAACTACAATGGCAACATCGACCTGATGCAACAGAAGAAATTTATTTGCAAATTATTCATGGTAAAACCTCACGTTTATTTGAGCTGGCAACTGAAGGGGCGGCGATTTTGGCTGGGCAACATGCGTATCGGGAAGCGATGCGACATTATGCAGGGCATTTTGGCAATGCCTTTCAAATCATTGATGATGTTTTGGATTATATTTCGGATGCCCAAATATTAGGTAAAAATATCGGTGATGATTTGATGGAGGGTAAACCGACTTTGCCATTAATTGCTGCATTAAAATTCATCGAACAAGATTCGGCACAATATCAGCTGATTGCTAAAGGTATTGCTACGGGTGGCGTTGAGCATCTTGAACAGGTGATTGCGATTGTAAAACAATCTGGAGCATTGGATTATTGTATGCAGCGTGCCAAAGAAGAAACTGAGCTGGCACTTGCTGCCTTGCAAGTATTGCCAGAAAGTATCTATCGTGATGCACTGGCAGCATTGGCAAGACTTGCACTGGAACGTATTCAGTAGTTTGATGATGCAACGTATCGAGATACAAGATATATTGCGTTTGATGCAGGCGCAGCTAGGCACATCGTCATTAGATCCACAGTTGTTGGTACAATTTGTTGCACGGTTACGCCCAAGTCATGCGAGTGATGTGGATGAAATCCAAAATAAAATCAGAGCATTGATACATACTTTGGTGATTACGCCGACTGCTGCGGATATTCTGCAACATTTTATATTGCAATTACTCAACCAATATAAACAGGTGAGCCTGTATGCAGAAAGTGGGATTCTAAGTTCGGAAGGTTTTAATACGCAATTATCGCAGCGTATCGGGGCATATTTTTTACCTTTGTTAGCCGATGAGCATGAACTCAAAGAGCTGGTCGGCGTGGTGTTTCATCAGAAGAATGATAAGCACTGGCTATACAATATTCCATCCGAAGACTGGCAAAATTTGCTGAAAATTCTTGCCCAACCGAATGGCAATCAGGTCTATAAACATCAAATGTGTATGCAGATGATGAATGCCATCATGACGCTGTCTTATCGAGTGAGTTCAATTGGTTTGCATCCAGAATTTTGCCATGCTTATCCTGCAATGGATGAGTATGAATCCCCATTTTTGATACAGAACCGAGAAATTATTGAGTTTGTAGAAGATTATAAAAAGTATATTGCCGATTTCAATCATGCCTCCGCAGTGAGATTTCCTGATCCTGCACAAGCGCTGGTGATGCTGGATCAATGTCGTGACATCATGTTTCGGATTAAACGAGCCACCAAGCGTAATGGGGTTGGTCTGAGTTTGACGTATTTGTTGGTCTTACTGGAACAATGTTTACAGCGTATTGAAACATTATTGCAAGTCGTGACAAGTCTGGGGCAATCCCAGCGTACAGCCATGATGGAATTATTACGCAATCTCACTGCTGCATATTATAACGATCAAAGTGTACGTGCATTATTAGCGACCAATACCGAGTTATTGGCATTACAAGTCACAGAAAATGCTAGCCGTACGGGTGAACATTATGTCAGTACCGATAAAAAAGGTTATTTGCAAATGTATCGTTCGGCGGCTGGAGCTGGCGTGATTATTGCCTGCATGGCAACCTTAAAATTGTTGGCAGCACGAGCCGTATTTGCACCGCTCATGTACGCTTTTGTCAATAGTATGATTTATGGCTTGGGTTTTGTGCTGATTCATATGTTGCATTTTACTGTGGCAACCAAGCAACCTGCTATGACGGCTGCTGCATTGGCGGCGACGATTCAGCATAGCAAAGGTTCAAAAACAGCACAGATGGCGGAACTTGCGACGCTGAGTATTAATATTATTCGTACTCAGTTTATTGCCATTATCGGTAATATTTCTATTGCTATTCCTGTGGCTGCTATTTTAATGGTGGGTTGGGAGTATATGTTTCATGAGGCTTTTTTGACGCATAGCAAAGCGACGACAGTATTACAGAGTTTAAATCCGTTTACATCACTGGCGCTTCCTCATGCAGCGATTGCAGGGGTATGTTTGTTTTTATCGGGATTAATTGCAGGTTACTATGATAATCTGGCGGTTTATCGTCATGTTGGTGCACGGATTCGGGCACATCGTCGTTTACAAGGTATTTTTTCAGCACAGCGGTTGGAAAATATTTCCCATTATATTGAGCGTAATCTTGGTGCAATCATGGGGAATTTTCTTTTTGGAATTATGCTGGGGAGTATGGGAACGATAGGTTTTTTACTTGGTTTGCCGTTGGATATTCGTCATATTGCTTTTGCTTCGGCAAACCTGATGCACGGTCTAATGAATGTGAATGGCACACCTGATATGGGATTGATTATTATTTCTTTTGTTGGGGTTTTGATGATTGGTTTGACCAATCTATTTGTGAGTTTTAGTTTGACCATTTTTGTGGCTTTACGTGCTCGACGTGTGCAGCTAAAAGAATGGCGACCATTATTTAAATTGATTCTCACACATTTTGTCACACGTCCAAGTGACTTTTTCGTGCCTCCGAAAAAGCCACTCAAGATTGAAGAAACGGATTAGAATGATTTTATTGATGTTGTAATTTTTGAATATCCTTGAGCACCTGGTCGGCATGGGTCTGGGTATTTACGCTGCTGTAATGATAGATAATGATACCTTGTGGATCGATAAGAAAACTTTCTCGTTTTGCAACTTTGATGAAACCAAAGTTACGAACAATGCCAAACTGTTCGGCGAGTTGGTGCTGTGTGTCCGCCAAAATTGGAAAAGGTAATGCTAATTTTTCTGAGAATGCCTGATGTGATTTGACATCATCCAGACTTGCACCAAGAACAATCGCATTGGATTTTAAAAATTTCGGATACAGTTGTTTAAACTGGTTGGCTTCTTCGGTGCAGCCAGAGGTATTGTCTTTGGGGTAAAAGTACAGTACGACCCATTTGCCACGATAATTTTTGAGTTCATGCCATTTGCCATATTGGTCTTGTAACTTAAATGCAGGAGCAGGCTGCCCTACCCATTGTTTTTGTGCGGTATCTGATTTTTGAAATACCTTATTTTCTGCAAAGCTATGTGGTGCATAGGCGAGGGGCATGAGGATAGAGAGTGTTAGTAGGGCAGATTTCAACATGGTCTGAGTATGGCTTTAAATGAGAATGTTTTTTAATCTTAGCAAACTTTAAGCAAATAGGTAAAACTTATACGAGATATTTTACTATTTCCCAATGTGGTGAAGTGTGTAACACTATGGCATCTATAATGAATTTGTTCATGGTATGCACGACCAGTTTGACCGCCAACATCTTTGGCATCCTTATACGTCCATGCTTGATCCTTTGCCTACGTATAAAGTGAAATCGGCACAAGGGGTTTATATTGAGCTAGAAACAGGCGAAAAGTTGATTGAAGGCATGTCATCATGGTGGTGCATGATACATGGTTACAACCATCCACAGCTTAATCAGGCGATTGAACAACAATTAAAATCCATGTCGCATGTGATGTTTGGCGGTCTGACCCATCAGCCAGCCATAGATTTGGGCAAGCAATTATTAGCCATTGTACCGTCACATTTGAGCAAAATTTTTTATGCTGATTCGGGTTCGGTGGCGGTAGAAGTTGCTTTAAAAATGGCGATCCAATATTGGTCGGCACAAGGCAAAATGCAGAAAACCAATTTTATCACCACACGATCGGGTTACCATGGCGATACTTGGAATGCGATGTCAGTTTGTGACCCTGTAACAGGCATGCACCATATTTTTGGTTCGAGTTTAGCCCAACGTATTTTTGTCCCTGCACCGCAATCTCGTTTTGATGGCGTTTGGCAGGTAGAGGATATTGTGCCTTTGGAGCAGGCCTTGGCACAACATCATCATAACATTGCCGCTTTGATTCTTGAGCCGATTGTACAAGGTGCGGGTGGAATGCGAATGTATCATCCTGAATATTTACGTCAGGCGGCACAGCTGTGTAAACAGTATGATGTGTTGTTGATTTTGGATGAAATTGCCACAGGTTTTGGACGTACAGGCAAAATGTTTGCGGCTGAACATGCGGATGTGCAGGCGGATATTATGTGTATTGGCAAGGCTTTAACAGGTGGTTATATGACTTTATCTGCGACACTGACTACGGATCAGATTGCAGAAACCATCAGTCGAGGTGTGCCTAGTGCATTTATGCACGGCCCAACTTTTATGGCAAATCCGTTGGCGTGTGCAGTTGCATTAAAATCTATTCAACTTTTAATCGCACAGGATTGGCAAGCGAAGATTTTGCAGATTGAAACACATATCAAAGCAGCTTTATCGGATTTGGTTGCCTTGCCACAGGTACAAGATGTACGTGTGTTAGGGGCGATTGGTGTCGTTGAAATGCAACATGTCGTCGATATGGAAAAAATCCAACAGCGTTGTATTGCGTTAGGAGTTTGGCTTCGTCCATTTGGCAAGTTGATTTATATCATGCCGCCTTATGTGATTCATGCGGATGAATTGCACAATTTATTAAATGCCATCAAAACGATTGTGAGCGAAATTTAGAGTAGCTGCAATGATATGGATGATGTGATTTTGGATTCTTTTCAGTTGGCGAAGAAAGTCAAAGCCGAGCATCTGCATATTAGCGATGTGTATAAAGTCATAGATGCGGATTGTGCAGATTTAAAGCAGCAGTTGAAGTGGGAAAAAGAGCGTTTAAAGCATATGAAAAAGGTAAGTGGGGTGGAGATGTTATTGGAGCATGGGGTGCTTTGATTTTCCCTCACCCCCTTGCGAAGCAGTGCTTCTCATCCCTAAGGGAGAGGGGGTAGCAATTGATTTTTTGGTGGTGTGTAATTAGATGATATTCCCTCTCCTTTAAGGAGAGGGCTAGGGAGAGGTAATAATAAAAATGATAGACCCACAATTATTAGAATTCGCAAAAACCATGCGGAGTAATGCGATAG
>SSHE01000009.1 GCA_008017315.1 Acinetobacter sp. | reverse complement strand
TCAAGGCATTGAACATCTAAAACCCTATCAAGCAGGTAAACCAATTTCCGAGTTAGAGCGTGAACTTGGCATTTCGGATATTGTGAAACTGGCATCGAATGAAAACCCATTGGGCTGTTCAGAAAAAGTTAAACAGGCTGTAGCGGTAAATATTGCCGAAATTGGGCGTTATCCTGATGGTGGTGGTTTTATTTTAAAAGATGAAATCCAAAAACAATTTGGTTTTAATCACAATCAAATCACTTTGGGCAATGGTTCAAACGATTTATTGGAAATCATCGCTCGCACTTTTGTATCTGATCAAGATTCTGTGGTGTATAGCCAACATGCGTTTGCGGTGTATGCCTTGGTGACACAAGCTCTAAATGCTGAAGCAATCGAAGTTCCTGCACAAGGTTTTGCACATGATTTGGCGGCAATGGCAGCAGCGATAAAAGACAATACCAAGCTAGTTTTTATTGCCAATCCAAACAATCCGACTGGAACATGGTTTGAAGAAGCGGAATTTACTACGTTTATGCAAAAAGTACCAAGCCATGTTTTGGTGGTGTTGGATGAGGCTTATGTGGAATATTTCCCCGAGAATTTTAATAGCTTAAAATTTTTACCAGAGTATCCAAATTTAATTGTGAGTCGTACCTTATCGAAATGTTATGGTTTGGCGGCTTTACGGGTTGGTTTTGCCTTGGCATCGGTTGAGGTTACAGACTATCTTAATCGGATTCGTCAGCCGTTTAATGTCAATCATTTGGCGATGGTTGCAGCTGTTGCTGCATTACAAGACCATGATTTTATTGCTCAGTCTCGTGAAATCAATAAAACAGGAATGGCACAATTACAGGCAGGTGTGGAAAAATTGGGATTGAGCTATGTGCCATCTCGTGCCAATTTTTTACTGATTCATATTCAATCCGATCCTATGCAAACCTTTAATGCGTTGTTAAAAGAGGGTGTGATTGTGCGTCCTGTCGGGATTGCCGAACATATTCGAGTATCGATTGGTACGGCAGCAGAAAATGCCAAGTTTTTAGCAGCATTGGCGAACGTGTTAGGGCGTTAAAGTTTTAAAAAGTAGGGCATTGATTTTTAGCTTGAACATGATGAATAAATCTAATACTTTTATGCCACCTCTGCAAAATGGTATTGGTGCAAGTGTGGTTTTTGCACCAAAATCATTGAAATATAAAACGATATTTGAATTTTTTAGCACACAATTTTCGCATATTTCCACACAGGAATGGCAGCGACGCTTTGATGATGGTCTGGTATTTAATCAAGAGGGTGAAAAATTAAATACCACTCAAATGTATCAAGGTGAACAACATCTTTATTATTATCGGCATTTGCCATACGAAGCTGAAATTCCATTTGAGCATAAAATTTTATTTGAAAATGAACACTTTATTGTTGTAGATAAACCACACTTTCTGACTGTGAGTCCAACTGGGCAATATGTACAGCAAACACTACTGACACGCTTAAAACGCATGACCAATAATGCCGCTCTGACACCGATTCATCGTCTTGACCGAGAAACTGCAGGTTTAATTCTTATTTCCAAACAAATGACAACTAGAGGTATTTACCAGCAGCTTTTCGCCCAGCAACAAATACAAAAAACCTATCATGCGATTGCTGCATCTCGCCCTGAGTTAAATTTTCCACTGTGTTTTTCGGCATGTATGCAAAAAGGTGAGCCTTTTTATACCATGAAAATTATTGAAGGTATAAGTAATAGTACAACGGACATTGCGATACTGGAACAACAGGGTAGATGGGCAAAATATGAATTAAAACCTGTCACAGGCAAACAACATCAATTGCGTGTGCATATGAATGCACTCGGAATAGCTTTGAAAAATGACCGTTTTTATCCAGTCGTGCAACATATTGGGCAGGATGATTTTTCTGCACCATTACAATTATTGGCAAAATATCTTGATTTTATCGACCCAATAACAGGGCAAAACTTTTCTTTTTGTTCTTCTTTTGATTTGTTGCTGCCTCGTGAATGACAGCAACAAATCCTAGACGATTTAAGCAAATAAACTACTAATTGCAATATGATAAAAAATATTGCCGATTAGAGCAATTGCCAACGATATGCCCAAATATATGTTTGGATTTAGCGTACTTTTCGTCTTAGTGACAGACAATGCGTGATCCTTTTGCATCATAACCCACTCCTCATGCAACATTGATATTAGAAATTTAGCAATATCCATGCCAACCAATGCAAAGTATAGTAAAATACTACACTTTAGTGAACGAGTATATATACCTGATTTTTGCTAAATTAGCAAGTACTTACGTTTAAAATAAGGGAATAAAAAATGGGACTGCCATTGCGTCCCATTTTGTAGCATACGATGAATTATAAACCAGCAGCAGCTTTGAGAATGGCAGCTTTATCGGTTTGTTCCCAAGTAAAGGCATGTGCTGAACCTTCACGACCAAAATGACCATAACTTGCAGTTTGTTTATACATAGGTTGTAATAAATTTAACATACGTGTAATACCATAAGGGCGTAAGTCAAAATGCTCACGAATGAGGGCAATAATGGCTGTATCGGGAATTTTTGCTGTACCAAAGGTATTGATTGAAATGGATGTAGGCTCGGCAACCCCAATTGCATAACTGACTTGAATTTCACATTTATCTGCTAGACCAGCTGCTACAATATTTTTGGCCACATAACGACCTGCATAGGCAGCCGAGCGATCTACTTTGGAAGGGTCTTTACCAGAAAAAGCACCACCACCATGACGTGCCATACCGCCATAGGTATCGACAATGATTTTACGCCCTGTTAAACCACAATCCCCAACTGGGCCACCGATGACAAATAAACCCGTTGGGTTGATGTGAAATTGTGTGCCTGCATGGAACATATTGGCAGGAATGATTTTTTTGACAATTTCTTCAATCACAGCTTCTTTTAAATTGGCTTGTGAAATATCTGGGTCATGTTGTGTTGAAAGTACAACAGCATCCAAGCGAACAGGTACACCATTTTCATAGGCAAAAGTGACCTGACTTTTGGCATCTGGGCGTAACCATGGCAGTGTACCATTACGACGTAATTCTGCTTGTTTTTCCATTAATCGATGTGCATAAGAAATGGGGGCAGGCATGAGGACATCAGTTTCACGGCTGGCATAACCAAACATTAAGCCCTGATCGCCTGCACCTTGTTCTTCTGGTTTTTGGCGATCGACACCTTGAGCAATTTCAGGAGATTGTTTGCCAATCATGTTGATGACAGCACAGGTCGAACCATCAAAACCCAGGTCGGAATGATGGTAGCCAATTCCATTGACAGTATGGCGTACGATCGCTTCTACATCAATATTGGCGGTGGTGGTGACTTCTCCAGCCAGTACAACCGCACCTGTTTTGACCAGTGTTTCACAGGCGACACGTGCAAACTTATCTTGTTCCAGAATTGCATCTAGGATTGCGTCGCTGATTTGATCGGCCATTTTATCTGGGTGACCTTCACTTACCGATTCCGAGGTAAAAACGCTATATTCAAGCATGTAATTGTCCATATCATGATATGATAAAAAATGCCGACATATTACAATGATAATGTATTTTAGGCTAGGGTATGTGATTTTTATTCTGGTTGGATTCTTCGTAAATGAATGATAAATATCATTTACCAAAATTTTTTTTTGGGTTAAAAAATTTATATTGTGATGAATAAGGAATATTTTTACAAAAAAGCAAGTTAAAAAATTGGTTCATTGGGTCAGTAATTTTCTGTATTGTGGTCAATGTGCCATGTGCCTATTTATGGCAAAATCCGTGATGTTGATATTTCAATAGACAATGGATGAATACTAAATGTTAAAACATGATGCCGATTTAGAATTATTTCGTGATAACTTCCGCCGTTTTTTACAAGAACACGTTGCCCCTTATTATGATGAATGGGAAAAGCAAGGCTTAATGCCACGTGAAGTTTGGAGTAAATTGGGTGAAAATGGTTTCCTTTGTGTAGATATGCCAGAAGAATATGGTGGTTATGCTGTGCCAACGCATTATTCTTTAATGCTGGTTGAAGAAGCATCACGTGCAGGGTACGGTGCATTATCAACGGCAATTTCCTGTCACTCGGAAATTGCAGCACCCTATATTTTGCATATTGCCAATGAAGAACAGAAGCAATATTGGATTCCTCGGATGGTGACTGGAGAAGTTGTTGGTGCGATTGGCATGACAGAACCAGGGGCTGGTTCGGACTTGCAAGGTATGCGTACCAGTGCCATTTTGCAGGATGACCATTATGTATTAAATGGCTCAAAAACCTTTATTTCCAACGGGCAACATGCTGATGTGGTGATTCTGGCAGTCAAAACTGATCCAACAGCCAAAGCCAAAGGTGTATCATTATTAATGGTAGATACACATTTAGACGGCTTTAAGAAAGGCACAAATCTGGACAAAATTGGTTTGCATTCTCAAGATACGTCGGAATTGTTTTTTGATAATGTTAAAATTCCAAAAAATCAATTGCTTGGTAATGCAGGGCAGGGTTTTGCATATTTGATGCAAGAATTGCCACGTGAGCGTACAGCGATTGCGGCAACGGCATTGGGTGCAATTCGTGGTGCGATTGACATCACGATCAAATATGTGCAGGAACGTCAAGCCTTTGGTCAGCCGATTGCAAAATTCCAAAATACTCGTTTTGTACTGGCACAGGCAAAAATTGATGAGCAAGCAGTTGCTGCATTTTATGAGCGTTGTGTAGAGTTGTATAGTGCAGGCGAGATGGATGTACAAACTGCAGCAGCAATTAAGGCATTCTCAACCGATATGCAAATGAAAGTTGCAGATAACCTATTACAACTCTTTGGTGGTTATGGTTATATGACCGAATATCCGATTTCACGTTTCTTTGTAGATGCACGTATCCAGCGTATCTATGGCGGAACAAATGAAATCATGAAAGAAATTGTGGCTCGTGATTTATTGGGTCGCTAATTTTAAGTTTTTAAAATGAATGGTGACTGGGCTGCGTCTGGTCATCATTTACATCAAAATATGAATATGATGTGAAATAAAAAAAAGCCTACTTTTTAAAGTAGGCTTTTAGAATTTTGGCTCTCCCACCTGGGCTCGAACCAGGGACCTGCGGATTAACAGTCCGTCGCTCTACCGACTGAGCTATGGGAGAATGTGTGGTGCATTTTATGGAGGAAAGTACTTTTGGTCAAGTTGAATTGTCATAAAACCTGAATAAAACTATTTGAATGTTGTAAAAATAAACACTTGTGATTTTTTGGATGAATTTTTATTTTTTAAATTATTGAAATATATGTGTATATTTCATTTTAAAAATAACACACAATGCAAACATAGGAATCTGTAAAAGGCTATGTTACATTGGCGAAAAATGCTGGGAAGATAGAGACAATGCAGGAATGTTCGGTTGAAAATATAGTGGCGTTGATTCATGAACGCCAGTCTATTGGTCAGCTCGTTGAGCCTGCACCATCTGCGGAGCAACTTCATCAAGTGATTGCTTCGGCACTCACTGCACCAGACCATCATCGTTTGCATCCATGGCGTTTTATTTGCGTTGAACATGAGCAACGTCAGGCTTTTGGTGCATTATTGGCACAGAGTTTGGCGGCAGATGGTGAAATGGATGAAGTACAACTCGAACGAGTGAAATTGCATCCACTACGTGCACCGATGTTATTGATTTGTATTATGCAATATCATCCACACCCAAAAGTACCAGAGTACGAACAGGTGTTGAGTTGTGGTGCAGCGATTCAAAATATTTTGCTGACTTTGCAAGCACAAGGTTTTGCCAGTATGTGGCGTTCGGGTGCTGTAGCGGAATCAGTCAGTTTGAAGCAGGCATTAGGTTGTGCGGAGCAAGATCAAATTGCAGGGCTGATATATATTGGTACAACGGCAAAAGCAATTGCACCACGGCAACAGTTAAGTGTTACAGATTTTTTAACTACATGGCAAGCCTGATCGGTTTTGGATAAACTTGGGTTAATTTTAAATTGTTTAAAAAGTGAAGGGTGATTTGTGTCCATAGCAAATTTTACAGACATGATTCAACAGCAAGGACTGGCACAGGAAACCAAAACACATTTACGTGTCACGGTATTGGGTGGTGGAAGTTTTGGTACGGCAATGGCGAATCTTGCGGCACACAATGGCTGTGATACCATGATGTGGATTCGTGATGAAGCCGTTGCCGCGCAGACGCAGGCGACGCGTATCAATCAGCGTTATTTGCCAGATTTTACACTGGAGGAGTCGCTTAGGATTGTGTCTAGTCTGGATGAGGCTGTACGCAATCGTGACATTATTTTGGTGGCAATCCCTAGCCATTCTTTCCGTAGTGTGCTTAAGCAAATTGCACCAATGATCAGTGCACAGGTAGTGGTGTCTTTAACCAAAGGGATTGAAAAAGATAGCTTTTGCTTTATGAGCGATATTATTCGCCAAGAATTGCCTGAAGTGCCGTATGGTGTATTGTCAGGGCCGAACCTTGCCAAAGAGATTATGCAAGGTATGCCAGCAGGTACGGTGATTGCTAGCGCATCAGAGCAGCTACGTAGTGCGATACAACAAGCGTTACATAGTGCATTATTTCGGGTATTCGCCAGTGATGATGTACATGGTGTGGAATTAGGCGGAGCATTAAAGAATATTTATGCTGTTGCGATGGGGATGGGAGCAGCATATCAGGTGGGTGAAAATACCCGAAGTATGTTGATTACGCGCGCATTGGCAGAAATGAGCCGTTTTGCAGTCAAATTGGGGGCTAATCCTTTAACGTTTCTTGGTTTGTCTGGGGTTGGGGATTTGTTTGCGACCTGTAGTAGTCCTTTAAGTCGTAATTATCAGATCGGTTATGCACTTGGACAGGGTAAATCGCTAGAGCAGGCAGTGCAGGAGCTGGGGCAAACGGCGGAAGGGATTAATACCATTGTACAAGTACGAGCAAGAGCAGAAGAGTTAGATGTATATATGCCGATTACCTGTGCGTTATATGAGGTGATTTTTGAACATGCACCGCCCTTGAGTGTGGCGTTATCCTTAATGAAAAATGGTAATCGTAGTGATGTGGAATTTGTTTTGCCTCATCAACAATTGGGTTAATGTGAAGAAAAATTAGGAAATAGAGAATGCGTTTAATTTTGATCCGTCATGGTGAGGCCGACTTCGACCGTAGTGGTGTGGATGCGTTACGGCAATTGACCGAACGAGGGCATCAGCAAGCGGCATTAACAGCACAGTACATTGCCGAACATTTCCAACCTGATTTATTTGTGGTGAGTCCGTATATTCGGGCACAGCAAACTTTGGCACATATTCAGCAAAATTTTGCTGATGTGCCAACACAGGTGTATCAGGAGATTACCCCTGATGATCCTGCTGCACCTGCATTACACTGGTTGTCACAGCTGACTGAGGAAACCATTGTGGTGGTATGTCACATGAATATTATTGCTTATATCGCTGCATTATTGACAGAGGATGCACCAGAGCCATTTCATTTGGCGGAAGTCCGTGTGTATGAACATCCAGCAGTGATGGTGGGACTCTCACAAGAAACAGCACGCTTTGTACCACAGGTTGCGAGCTAAGGAAAAATTTATGTTATACCTATGGATGCCTGAAGGACAGGGACAATGGCAATGGCAACTCGAAGATGGACAGTGGCATAGTGCGGATTCGCTGGAGCAATTGATACAGGTTGTGCAGGTGCATGATCAGGGACAGGATGCGGTGGTGTTTTTTCCTCATCAGAGTGCCCAGTTTTTTACCCAATCTTTGCCACGAGCAAAATATAAACAGCTTGGACAGCAGGGTGTGCAATACTTACTGGAAGAATATAGTATTGAGCCAGTTGAACAGTTGGCGATTTTTCATGATTATCATGATGAGCATATCAATTTTATGGCGATGTCGCAGTCTATTCGGGAAACTTATCAGCAAAGTCTGGCATTATTACCGTGGCATATTCAGGCATTATTACCCGATTTTTTACTGGTGCCTGAACCTGAAAAGGATAGTCTGAATATTGTGCAAATTGGTCAGCGTCGCTTGATGCGTTGGTCAGCGTTGCGTGGGTGGTCGCTGGATGATATGAGTCTGCTTGCACAACTCAAAGCATCATTTCAAATGGTGAATTTCTATCAATGTGACGAAACAAGTGTGCAGGCAGTACAGGCACAGCTCGGGCAAAGTGTGGAGTATCGACAGTGTGAACTAGAGCAAGTCAAATTCCCACGTTTTCGACAACATCCATTTAATGCCTTACTCAAGACCAAACGCAAGGCAAATACTGGGGTCAGTTATTGGAAAGCCTGTGCAGCGATTTTGTGTTTGGCGATTGTGGTGCAGGTGGTTTTTGATGGCTTGCGTTGGTGGAAATATCAATCTTTAGCCAATCAAACTGCACAGTTGGCGGTTGAGCAATATCAGCAATGGTATCCGAATGAAAGACATATTAATGAGCAAAATCTCAAGAAAAATTTTAAAGCCAAGTTGGCCATGAATGCGACGGCAGATCGTCAAGCATTGCAATTGATTAGTCGGGCAGGTGCTGTTTTGCAGCAGAATAATATTGCAGCAGAGCAGGTGCTTTATCAAAATAATGTTTTGAGTTTGAATCTATTGGCTCGTAATAGTGATGCGATGAATCAACTCACCGAACAACTGAAACAGCAAGGTTTGAATGTGGAATTAGGTGCAATGCGTAACCAAGGAACGCAAGTCATTGGTTTGGTGAAGGTGCAATAAATGGCAAATTTTATCCATGTTTTAAATCGTCGTTTTGAACAGACCCATTTACGTGTGCAGAATTATCTTGATCAGTTACAACAGCGAGAGCGGGTTGCACTCGTAGTATTGGCGATTTTTTTGCTCATCACCATTCTGGGTTGTTTGCTATGGTTCCCACATCAGGTGGCACTTAAACAGCAACAACGCCTCACGGAATTAAAAGATACCATTCATTGGATGCAGACCAATGCAGTACAGCTTTCTACCGAAAGTAGCGAAGCAATGAGCATGACAGAAAAAGTACAGCATATTGCACAGCAACAGGGTTTAACTGTGCAAAGTCAGGACAATCAAGGGCAAATGAAACTCACGACTTCACATCAAAATTATGCGGTTTTGGCAAACTTTTTGACGCAGCTGGCACAGCAAGGGGGGAGTATTGTGTCTATGGATATGCAAAAACAGCCTGATGGTGTGATTCGCTTAACGGCAACGGTACAGTAATCCGATACGGGTGAGTTGCTGGGCTATAAATGGAATAGGTATATTTTGCCTATAATGTTTGCTACAATTTGGCACAATTTACGCTCTATTGTGTCATGACCATGTTATATTCTCTCGCTCGCCCATTATTATTTAAACTTGATGCAGAGCGTGCGCACCATACCACTTTGTCTGCTTTTCAAACCGCCTATCGTTTGGGTTTGATTGGAAATATTTATAAACAGCATAAAAAACCTGTAACCTGTATGGGGATTAAATTCCCCAATCCTGTGGGACTTGCCGCAGGTTTAGATAAAAATGGCGATTATATTGATGCTTT
>SSHE01000041.1 GCA_008017315.1 Acinetobacter sp. | reverse complement strand
GGCTTTTGGATTTGCCATTAATATGTGCATTAACTGCACGTTGGCGTAGATCAATTGAATAGCAGCTCATCTTTAAGTCGTTTTAATGGACAGGAAATGTGTATTGTAAATGTTTTTGAAAATACTATATAACGTCCTGTACTGTATGGGCTACAAGGAGCATCAAAACGCCATTAACTACCCCTATTGCTTGCCAACGCTCCTCGCCATTTTCAAGGCGGTCTTGTCGGCATATAAGTTGATAATAAAAATTAAACATGTAATACGTTGGTTTTGACAGGTTCAACCCACTGTTGGCTGAGCTTGTCGAAGCCATTTTATAACATGATTACTTTTGTGGGCTAACTTATTTGTTTCTTAACATTATTTTCTGTAAGTGTTATTAAGGAACATCTACACCCCTGTTGTATAGTTATCCAATGATTCACTGAATGCTCAATAAATTCATCATCAAGTACATGGTAGATAGTATTATTATATTGCAAACACTCTTGTGGACAATAAGAATCATTAACTGCTGACCACAACACATATTCTCTTTTAGATTTAAACTCATCACAGCCTAATGCGGATTCTTTGGCTTTTTGTTGTTCAGCTATAAAACAATGCCGATTAAAAAACCAAGCTGCATAATACTTACTATTTTTCAATAATTCACGGTCAATTTTTGTGTGTAGAAATTTTGGTACTAACAAAATATAGCGATCTATAAATTTTTCATATAAATTTGGAATCTTTTTTAGTTGATAGTTATCTATAAACCTTGCTAGATCTAGTATTTCATATTTAAAAAATTTATGCTCTGCACCACATTCAATACCAATTTTTGATAAAATTTCTTTTTCGGTATTGGTAAATATGGAATCAAACCAATTTATGTATGCAGCTCTTTCAGCATCATTTCACCACAATATAAAAACACCGAAAATTTACGTAACGCTAGTGAAGGATACGCCCATAGATGCCATACACCCATCGGGTGATGGCAGCAGAGCGGATTATTGTTAATCTTCCAGTAAGTCTAATACCACTTGAGTGACATCTTGCGATAAATCACGGTCATTAAAGATTTCATAAGCGGTAATGGTCACATCGGTATTGGATGGGAGTTCTTTTTGTTCTTGTTCGATCAGTTGTTGAATGGGTGAAACGGTTTGCTTGATGGCAAAAAGTTGAATATCTTCATAGTCGATGCGATCACCATCAATATTTAACTCAGCTTTGAGCGTATAAGGACGAATGATAGAGGGAATAATGGATTGAATATCAGTGATATCAAATAGGGTAATGTCACGTTCCTCATCATTTTTACCCAAGTTTTCTCGTGCTTCGATGACAACGTGATAATAAGCCATAATGCTATCCTCAAAAAAAATATATAACTGCTTTGTTCATCATAAAGCAGCTATAAATATTTACAAGTCATGCTTATCGTTAAAAGCCAGTTGCATAGCCTTCATTTGGATATTTCAGCTGATAATTGACATCGAGCGTAAAGCGTTGTTGTGGTGCAAGCGTATTTGACCATTGATAAATCTCTTTCTGCCCTTGCCATTCGGTGGCAGTAGGTGGTTGGCTAAATTGGTTGGTGACTTTTAATGCGGTATTTTGACTTTGTGGCAGACTTTCAAATAGCAAAATTTGCATCGGTTGCGGATGTAGATTGGTGATTTGGTATTGTTTGTTTAATGTGGTACTGGTCGATTTGCTAAATGCACCTGATGGGTCTTGTTTGCGGGTATTGTTTAGAATTTTGACCTGAATTTTTTCATCTTCACCAAAGTTGAAATTTAACCGATCATCCGTTGGATTTTGCCATTCACGTTGTCCAATATAATCACCATCACGGTAGAGTTTGATGATTCCTTGTGGAAAATCACCCGCAAGACGTGGGATTTCAGCATTTAAAAAAGCACGCTGTTGTTGTTGAGGGAGAATCCAAGCACTGAGTTTTGCAGGAATGGTTTGTTGGTTAAGTGGTAGGGTAATTTGTTGTTTACTGCTGGGAATCGAGGCTTTGGTTGAGGTGGTAAATTGGGTGCTATATGTCTGTGTGACTTGTTCAAATTGTGGAAAATTTGGCTCTTCATCGGCCGTTTGTTCAAAACGTTGTGCTTTGGCGGACATCGCCATCATCGGGGCGGCAGCAGCTTCCATTACAGGGCGAGCTAAGGATTCTTTTTCAGGTTCATAATAATTGACCAGCCATGTTTCAGGATTGACTTGTTTGATGGTGGTTTTGGGCGTGTTGGTCGAGAGGGTGAGCTGTACATTGTCCCAGTCTTCACCAGTTTTTTGGGCAATCATCACCATACGCGTGAAGGTGAGCTGTTGGGTTGTGCTATTGAGTTCAGCCTTGTAGCTGGGTCTCCATGTGGCATACGGCACTTGATAGGCAAGGTGGATTGTGCCTGATTGTGTGGCACGGACGTGTAATTGTAAAGTCCGCCCATTAAAACGATGGTCGCCAATCTGGCTTAAATCCTGATTGAGCTCTTTTAAGCGTTGTTCCAGTTCTTGCTTTTGCTGGGTTGCGGTGGAAATGGTTAAAAAGGCATCATAGGCTTGCTGACGGACTGTGCTGGCATTACCTGTGGTGATATTGGCTAGAAATTTATTTTGTAATTCTGCCGCTTGGATTTTGGCATTGAGCTCGGCGATGCGTTGTGCTACGGATTTGATCTGTGCCTGTAAGTCGGCAGATTCTCGTCCCGAGGGTTTATTTAAGGCACTATCCACACTGGTGACAGCATCAACGTCAATATTTTCACTTTGTACTTGTAGTGCAGAGATGTCAAAATTGGCAGGTAAACCTTCAAGTTGAATCAGACGCTCACCTGCACGCACGAGTAGGCTACGTTCAACCAATGCACCATTCGGATAAACCGTGACTTTTTGAATCGGTGCATCTTTTAAGCCCAGTGCCCAGCTCTGTTGTAGGCTAAAACCTGTGAAGAGTAATGCGGTATAGAGTATTTTATGTTTCATTTGATTTTTTCAACATAAGCCGAGTGATGTCACTGATTAAAGCAAATAATAGCGATAAGCTCTAGTTAATTTTGACTACGAAAAACAAAATATACACAGCCGAATAAGCAGAATCCTGCCCATAGATAATCCAGTTTGAATGGTTGTTTGAATAAAAACAGCATAAATGGTACAAATACCAATAATGTCATGACTTCCTGAGTAATTTTCATTTGCCCAAGTGACCAGCCATGTGCGTCAAGCAAGCGTGTTGCAGGAATCATAAAGCTATATTCCAATAAGGCAATCGCCCAGCCGAATAGAACGGCTTGCCATAGCGGTGCATCATGTAAATATTTTAAATGACCATACCATGCCAGTGTCATAAAACAGTTTGAAATGATTAACAATAAAAATGGCAAACTCATTGCCTAGCCCTGATGTTGTGATGTGTTTATATTGCAAGATTTTGCTCTAATAAAACAACAGAAAAATCATCGTTTATGACTATCTTTTCTGCACAAGCCTTGCTATCGTTTGACGCATATTTTTGGCAGCATAACGCACGCCTGACGTGGATGAAACAAAGAGAGAAAGCAAGATGCACCTGCATATTTTGGGTATTTGTGGCACATTTATGGGCTCATTGGCATTATTGGCAAGAGAACTGGGACATACCGTGACAGGTAGTGACCAGAATGTCTATCCACCCATGTCCACACAACTGGAAAATGCAGGGATTGCCTTGATGCAAGGTTATTCACGTAGCCATTTACAGCCACATCCAGACCTCGTGATCGTTGGTAATGCCATGAAACGTGGTATAGATGCGGTAGAATACATGCTGGATGTCGGTCTGCCTTATACCTCAGGGCCACAATTCTTGGCAGATTATGTGTTACAAGGCAAACATGTGCTGGGTGTGGCTGGTACGCATGGCAAAACCACGACCACTACTATGCTGGCATGGGTATTGGATCAAGCAGGTTTAAATCCTGGCTTTTTGATTGGGGGAGTACCACAGGGATTTAGCCAAAGTGCTCGATTAGGTGGTGATTATTTTGTGGTTGAAGCCGATGAATATGATTCCGCTTTTTTTGATAAGCGTTCTAAGTTTGTACACTACCATCCACGCACTGCGATTTTAAATAATCTGGAATTTGACCATGCCGATATTTTTGATGACTTGGCGGCGATTCAAAAACAATTCCATCATCTAGTGCGTACCATTCCTGCAACAGGACGGATTATTGCACCGATTACCGAAAAACATATTGATGAAGTGCTGGACATGGGCTGCTGGACACCTGTGCTACGTACCAGTATAAACAGTCATGTACAAGCAGAGATTACAGCCGAGTTGGTGGCTGCCGATGGTAGTCATTTTAAAGTATTACAACAGGGTGAAATACAGGGCGAAGTGCAATGGACAATGACAGGGCAGCATAGTGTTGCCAATGCCTTGGCGACCATTGCCGCAGCCGAACATGTAGGCGTATCGATTGCACAAGCTTGTGTAGCGTTGTCCAACTTTGCTGGTGTGAAGCGTCGGATGGAATTACTCGATACCGTCAATGGTATAGAAATCTATGATGATTTTGCCCATCATCCAACAGCAATCGAAACCACATTGGATGGGGCACGTAAGCGTTTGGGCGAACGTCGCTTATGGGCGATTATCGAACCACGTTCCAATACCATGCGAATGGGCAGTCATAAAGAGGGGTTGGCACATTCAGCCCGTATCGCCGATGAAGTGATTTGGTATCAGCCACAAGGTTTGGATTGGGATTTGCAACCTGTGATTGCTGCAGCAAGCAATTCTGCACAAGTGAGCCAGTCTTTAGAGGATATTATGACTCGGATTAAAAATGAAGCCCAATCAGGCGATGCTGTGGTGATAATGTCCAACGGTGGTTTTGGTGGGTTACATCAAAAATTGATTGCAACTTTAAAGGCGACATAATCGCCATGCCCTCAATAAGCTTTTAATGTTGGGTTTTGCTGGTGTAACCAAGCTTGAGTCCGTATCGTTAAAGTATGGGTTTGCCATTATATTTTAGCGACTTTAGACTTAGGCTTGGTGACTTCAATCCCATAATGGGACAACAGCACTTTGATAGATGATTTTTTATCCATCGACCAAATCCCCCACCTGAATCAAAGCATGACCAAATAGATAACCACCGCCAACCAGCAAGCAAATCCATAGTAAAGCACCTAAAATGTTATACAGCATAAAGTGCATATAATTCATATTACTAGAGCCTGCAGCGAGCGGAGCAAAAGAACGTGCAAATGGAATGAAGCGAGCGAGAAGAATGGTTTTTCCACCGTGGCGTAAAAAATATTCATTGGTTTTATATAAATATTCTTGCTTGATAAAACGAGATTTCAGATTAAAAATTCGTCCACCAAAATATCGTCCAGTATGATAATTGACGATATAGCCTAGCGTCGCAGCAATAAACAAAAGTGAAATCATATAGCCAAGGTGCATAATTTCAACCACAGAGCATAACGCACCCACAGTCAGTAGTAAGCTATCACCTGGTAAAAAAACATAAAGACAAAGGCTGTTTCGGAAAAAATAATCAGAAACAATAACGCATAAATCCACACACCATATTCTTGTAATAAAACTGGCAAAACGTGTTCAAAGCCAAAGATATAATCAAAAAAACTCATTCAATATTTAACCCAAATCATAGTCATAGGATGAAGTGTATCTTTCGAATTTGCCATAACAGTATAACGATAAAACAGGATATGCACAGGTCTAAGGCATATTTTTTTGTTGAGCATCATTTTAACCCAGTAAGGATGTTGTAGTGTTTGATAAGTTTTACACAAACTTATCCACATGTTAATAATTTGAATTACATTGTATTTTTAAATTTAAAGGATTGAGTTTATCCACAAATTTTAAATTTACAAACCAACACCAAAACACAGCGACTTTAAATTTAAAACAGTGCTTCATGGTAAAAAAGATGAATTTTCCCTAAGCCGCAAAAACACGTTATAATGTTCGATTGTTCTCTCACCTAGTTTTTAGGTCATCTTTTTACTGTTATCACTTAGCGGAAATATGCCAATGAATGCGGTCAATACTACCGACGCACAACCTTTAGTTGGAATCATCATGGGGTCTCAATCGGATTGGGCAACGCTGGAACACACAGCCAATATGCTCAAACAGCTTGGCGTACCTTTTGAAGCAGAAGTTGTATCGGCACATCGTACCCCAGATCGTTTATTTGAATATGCAGAAACTGCTCGTGAGCGTGGTATTCAAGTGATTATTGCAGGGGCGGGTGGAGCGGCACATCTGCCTGGGATGTGTGCAGCCAAAACCGATTTGCCTGTGCTTGGTGTGCCCGTGAAATCATCGATTCTCAATGGCGTGGATTCTCTATTATCTATTGTACAAATGCCTGCAGGTATTGCAGTGGGAACATTGGCAATTGGTCAGGCTGGTGCGACCAATGCAGCACTTTTAGCCGCACAAATTCTTGGTTTAACACGTGCTGATATTGCTCAAAACGTTACAGATTTCCGCACGGCACAAACTGCAAAAGTTGCCAATAATAACATTCCAAAACACGCATAAGGGTGATTCGTCATGGCAAAAACGACGATTGGTATTTTTGGCGGTGGACAACTGGGTCGCATGATGGCACAGGCCGCTTTACCTTTAAATATTCAATGTACTTTCTTTGAAGCCAATACAGATTGTCCATCGGCAGCATTAGGGCAAGTGATTGCCAATCAAACACCCAATGCTTTACAGGATTTTATCCAAAGTGCCGATGTGTTTAGTCTGGAATTTGAAAATACGCCACTTGCTGATGTGGATATTCTAACGCAAAGCAAAAATTTGTACCCACCACGTCAGGCACTGGCGATAGCCCAAAACCGTCTATTCGAAAAAGCACTATTTGATGAATTAAATATTCCTGTTGCACCTTATCGTGCAGTCGAGAGTGTGGAGAGTTTAAAACAGGCAGTGACCGATTTAGGCTTACCTATTGTGCTTAAAACCGCAATGGGTGGCTATGATGGCAAAGGGCAATTTGTATTACGTGAACCTACGCAAATTGAACAGGCATGGGCGGAACTTGGTGCAGCAAAAAGTTTAATTGCGGAAAGTTTTGTTCAATTTTCTCGTGAAGTATCCATCATTGCAGTACGTGGGCAAAATGGTGAAGTACGCACATGGGATTAGGCAGAAAATCATCACCACCATGGGATTTTATCGCATTCCATTGTACCTGCACCTGATAGCACAGATTTGCAACCTGTGGCACAGGATTATATTACTCGATTGCTCAATCACCTGAATTATGTGGGTGTTTTAACACTAGAATTGTTTGTCACAGAACAAGGTTTATATGCCAATGAAATGGCACCTCGTGTGCATAATTCAGGACATTGGTCAATTGAAGGAGCGGTGTGTTCACAGTTTGAAAATCATATCCGTGCGGTGGCTGGTTTACCTTTAGGCTCAACTCAAACCATTCGACCTACCGTGATGGTGAATATTATCGGAAAGCATCCCGATACGGCACAGGTTTTAGCATTAGAAGGTGTGCATTTGCATCTGTATAATAAAACTGAGCGTGCAGGACGTAAACTTGGACACATCACGTTAATGCCCATAGAAAGCGAAAAATTAACAGCATTATGTCAAAAATTGTCAAAAATTTTACCTGAACCGTTATCTCTGACAGAAAAGGTAAGTATAAATGTTAATGGATTAAAATGAATAACTTAGAATGTGAATTATTTTACTAAAACTTGAAAAAATGTATTGTGAATGTGCGATTTTTTTGTATAATGCACCTATTCGCTTTTTAACGTTTTATACGGTAACACACCCCTGTTACCGTTTTTTTTGTCTATTTTTTACCTATTCTTTAGTTTAGTGCTTCAATGTTGTCCATACTTTGATTAATGACCTGTAGTAATTCATTCAGTTGCTGACGTGAAATGCGTGTTTCAAATAAAGTCGTGAGCCATTTCCCTTGATATTGTCGAATGTCGTGTGTTGAATGGGCGTTTTCTATGGCTAAAATGAGGTTTTTTGCCATGAGTCCGCAGTATTGCTTTAAGGTTTGTTGCATGATGGTCTTAATTTCGCCAAAGTTTAACAGTTGGATTTTAATCTTGTGCTGATGCAGCGTTTGATCTTTTGGGTGTTGGGTGATTGGAGTGGTGATAGTGTCGAGTTGATCTGGCTGAATAGTTGTCGTTTCTGTGGTGGATATTGATGAGGTCGTTTGGATATTTTGGGTAGAAATATTTTCAATTAGGTTTAGATCTAATAGCGTTTGGTAGTTTTGACTGCTGGCAATTTTTTCAAAAGCGTCATGGCTTAATTGTTTTAAATCATCAGATTCTAATAAGAGCAGTAGCGTGCGTATTCTGGCAGATAAGCGTAATTTGCGTTGCAATAATTCCTGCTCACCAAGGTGCGTACGTTTAAAGTCATGTATTGTATCTTTAGAAATCATCGGTGTGTATCGCTAGATCAATTGTGTTTAATCTAGCAAAACAACATGACATTTGGGTGAAAGGGGAGTAATGTATGATCACGTATGCCATATAACGACAATAAAAAACTCAGCCGAAGCTGAGTTTTTTTATGCAATGATGATTATTCACCAGCCATTGAACATTCAAAGTTGGTTTTATCTACACTACAACGTGCTTTTTTCAGTACAGACATCATGCTTGCATCATAAATCCCTTGTTTGGTTAAGGCAATACGAGATTCACGCATTAACTTTTGGTAACCTTCTTTATCACCAGCTGGCACGTCCATTTTGTATTTCGCTGGAATTGCTGCTTCTAACTTACTGATCGTGCTAAATGCTTTTGGAAGCTGTTTGGTGAACCAGTCACGTGATTTTTGACCAAAACCAGCAGCGAATTTGTCTGGGTGAATCACGACGTTACCCGTTACCATCAAGATTGGGAAATTTACCATTGCACCTTTTGCACCTAAACCTTTATGCAGTTCAAGTGGTTTGAAAGCATAAGCAGGTGCACCGATGATATCTACCTGACCATTGTTAAACTTGGAAGCGAAATTGGTGATGTCAGAAGAAACAGGTTGTGCACCAATTTGCTGAACCATTTTCTTTTGTGCTTGATCGTAGTCAAGAACTGCAATTTTTTTACCAGCAGCTTTGGCAACCGTGTTGATATTACGGTCATTGACGAAAAGGTAAGCTGCACCAAGAGGAGCGACACCCACGATTTCATATTTTTTGTTGGCACTGACCATTTTAGCTGCATTACGTGCATTTAAGGTAAAGCTAATCGCACTTTGTGCAACTTGGTTGCTTGGTACACCACCGATAGAGTCGATAGAACCCACAAACTTGTTGTATTCACGACCACGCATTGCGGTTACGCTTACGCCATCACATTTACCTGCTTTGAAGTCTTCGTTGGCAACACGTTCATCGGTATATGGCTTAAGGGTAACGTCTGTACCCCAAGCTTTTGCCTGTAGTGCCCATTCTTTCATTTGTTGGTATGATTCACCTTGAGCACCAAGAATGTCAAATACACACATGGTTGCTGCTTGAGTCGTGCTGACTGCACCGATGGCTGAGGCTGCCATGATAGCAAGCGTAAGTTTTTTCATTTTTACATCATCCTAAACGAACTTAGATTTCTTGTTTTTGGTAGGAAGCTAATCCTTTCCAATTGTTGAAAATGATAGCTTGCAATGCGTAAAATGAATAGAGTAATTACTCAGAAAACCCATCAATTTGTGTAATTTATTTTAAATCTTTTGCGTATTTTGATGTATTTTGCTTCATAGTGCACGTTTTTGTAATTTTGTGCTTGTTTTTTGTGCAGAAGAATAATCATTCCTTTCAGTCGCTGAAATTGATTACAATAGCTCAGTTTTCATTGATGTCAAAAAATTATGATTCAGTTGCAAAATTTCACCATTCGTCGTGGTGTGCGTATCTTGTTCCAAAAGGCCAATATGCAAATCCATCCAAATTGGAAAGTCGGTTTAACTGGGGTCAATGGTGCAGGTAAATCTTCTTTATTTTCCGCACTCTTGGGGAAGTTGGGTGCAGATGAGGGGGAATTGATACGTCCACAGGGCTGGACGGTGGCACACATGGCACAGGAGGTGGAGGCACTGGATATTCCTGCATTGGATTTTGTGTTGTCTGGAGATGAAGAGTATTGGTATCTCCAGCAACAATTACAACAGAGTGGCGATGATAGTCACCACGAATTGACGACCACAGAACTTGCCCAGTTGCACGGTCGTTTTGATGAAATTCATGGCTATACTGCACCAGCAAAAGCGGCTCAACTTTTGGCAGGTTTAGGTTTTTTTGAACATCAAATTCGCCAGCCTGTGAAGCATTTTTCTGGAGGGTGGCGGATGCGTTTGAATCTGGCACGGACGTTGATGAGTCGTTCAGATTTGTTGTTGCTAGATGAGCCAACCAACCATTTGGATTTGGATGCGATTTTGTGGCTGGAAGATTGGTTAAATAGCTATCAAGGTACATTAATTCTGATTTCGCATGACAGGGATTTTATCGATGCAGTCACCGACCATATTTTGCATATCGAAAATGCTGAATTAACGCTCTATACAGGCAATTATTCTACCTTTGAAACAACCCGTAGTGAACGACTGGCACAGCAACAACAAGCGTTTGAAAAGCAGCAAGACACGCGTGCCCATCTGCAGAAATTTATTGACCGTTTTAAGGCCAAAGCGACGAAAGCTCGTCAGGCACAAAGTCGGATTAAACAGTTAGAGCGGATGCAACAGCTTGCCCCTGCCCATGTGGATACACCATTTACTTTTCGTTTTCGTGAACCGAGTAAAATGAGCTCGCCACTGTTGATGCTGCACAATGTCAGTATTGGTTATGCGAATAAAATCATTGCAGAAAAAATCAATTTACAGATTACACCCAATACCCGATTGGGTTTGTTGGGGATGAATGGTGCAGGTAAATCCACATTGATTAAATCGTTAGTGGGTGATTTGCCGTTATTGGCAGGGGAGCGACAGGCATCGGAATTGCTCAATATTGGTTATTTTGCTCAGCATCAAATGGATACACTGGATGACCAAGCTAGTCCGATGTTGCAACTGGCACGGATTGCCGATCAAACGGTGAGTGAGGCAGCATTAAGGGCTTTTCTTGGTGGTTTTGGTTTTAGTGGCGAACGGATGGATACGCCTTGCCAAAGTTTTTCAGGAGGCGAACGGGCAAGGCTGGCACTGGCACTGATTGTCTGGCAACGCCCAAATGTTTTGATTCTGGATGAACCGACCAACCATCTGGATTTGGATATGCGTCATGCCTTGATTATGGCATTACAGGATTTTGATGGTGCTGTGGTGTTGGTCTCGCACGAACGCCAGTTAATCTCGGCAGTCTGTGATGATTTATTGCTGGTACATGCGGGCAAATGTAGCGATTTTAGCGGTGATTTGCAGGATTATGCCAAATGGTTACGTGAGGCTAGACAACAGCAAAGCCAAAGTCAGCAGCAAACATTGGTCACGACGGACAAAGTACAGAAAGTGGATAAAGAAGCCCAGCGTAAAGAGGCCGCTCGCCGTCGGGAAATGACTCGTCCGATTCGTAAACATATGGAAAAAATTGAGGCACAGATTGAAAAACTGCAAGTGCATTTGCAGGATATTGAATCCGCTCTGGCAGATGCGGCATTGTATGACGCTGCACGCAAAGATGATTTACTCAAACTCATGACTGAACAGACCAATGATAAAACTCGACTGGAGCAAGCGGAAGAACAATTGTTGGCTTTAATGATGCAACTAGAGGAATTAGAAGCCAGTTTTTCCGTAGAGTCTTAATGGACTAATCGGCAATATGGTAGCGATTGCGTCCACTGATCTTGGCAGTATAGAGGGCATGATCGGCACGTTCAATAAAATTGAAGATCGTGTCTTCGTCAGTCGGTATGAGGGTTGCTACACCAGCACTTATCGTTACATATTGGGAAATATCACTTTTGGGGTGTGGAATGGCACTTTCTTGTACCAATTGCATTAAACGCCCTGCCAATATAGTGGCTTGCACAATCGTGGTCGAAGGAAAAATGAGTAAAAACTCTTCACCACCATAACGAGCAGCGACTTCCCCAGAACGGGACGTTAAACGAGAGAGGATTTCGGCAATTTTTTGCAGGCAGGTATCACCTTCTTGATGCCCCAAGGTATCGTTATAGTGCTTAAAATAGTCAATATCCACCATCATGATACATAAAGGGGTCTGTTGCCTTATGGCTCGATGCCATTCTGTATTTAGCACTTCATCAAGATAACGCCGATTGGCGAGACCTGTTAAAGCATCATGCCGAGAGAGTTTGGCAAGTTGTTCGGCCTTATCGGTGAGTTCTTGCTTATTCAATTCGATAATGCAGTATTGTAAATAATTTTCTCGATGTTGGCGATCGATGGCATAAGCCAGTGCCATACCTAAAAATCCGCTAAAAGTGTAAGTACGGTTAAGTAAAGTCCATTCAATATCAATGTGGTAATACAATCCGATGACGAAACCAATCAGACCACCTAGCCATCCAGCCAAGGTGGCGGCATAAAAACGTAGGCCAACAAAACCATAGATAATCACTACAGCATACATCATCGCTGCATGGAGCAAGACTTGATTCTGTCCATTTTCTAAAGTGGTAATCATGACAAAGGTGATGGCGATGGCTAACGTTGAACCGATAAATACATAATAATCAAAGTAACGATCACAGGCTTTAAAAAATGACAATAACCATGCCAAGCTGATCACCACACCGACCCAACTATGGTACATCAACCATTCTTGTACTTGAGTTGGTGGCAGTATTTGATAAATACCAAAAATTAAAAAACCATATAAAACAAAAATAATCGGTGCACGATAACGAAATTCATGGGCGGCTTCTTGTCGGTATTGTTGTTGGTAGATTGTTTCTAATGCAGGAGGAAAATACAGCAGGGCAAGACCACGAGAGGTGAGGGCACTGATTTGATCTCGAGTAAAAATAACAGAACCGCCCAACTTCATCACATTTCCCCTAATACATTCCTTGTCCGATAGGTTATTTTTATTTTTATTTTTGTGATCACTAAAATACATGTTAGATAATATATGATGAAATAAATATAAGTGAAATAGTCAGTTTAAAAATTACCAGTTTAAAATGTGACAAATTTTAACATTTTCTGAATTTTGACTTCAGTCATGATGGTTTTGTGCTAGGCTTGGTCAAAGCCATGTGTGTGATGGATGGGTATCATAGGAAATGATGCAAGCAAAGGATGATAGTTAGGGCGTGACTGAAGCTCGCAACTGGTTAATTCAAAATATTAAGGTAGAAGAACGGCATTTGGTGTGGTATCAGGATTGGGCGAGTGGTTTTGGCTTAACCGTTGCACAACTTAATACCGTGCGTCCGCCCGTGGCGATGAATGCCGTGAATCATTTTTTATGGGATATGAATTATCGTAGTAGTTTGGCTGAAGGTATTGCAGCGACCAATCTGGCGATTGAATGGGCAACAGGGGATTGGACGAAGCATGTCTATCGTGGAGTAGAAAGTTATATGTCTCATCCAGAGGTCAAAGTAGATAGTCGCACGTTGGCATGGCTACGTGCACATTCGCATTATGATGATATGCACCCACATGAAGCGATGGAATTGATTAAACGTCTTGCGGATGGAAAACCAGAATTGCAAGAAAAAACCTTTTATGCGGCACAGCAAGGGTTGGAATATTATGCGTTGGCATTGGATGAGTGTTATAAGATTCAACAGCAGTCTGTGACATAAATTAAAAAAACCAAGGCTGGTAATGCAAGCCTTGGTTGTATTCGGTGATGATGTTATGGATGCGTCATCGAGCCTAATACCCGAAAACCCTGTGCACCCGTTACCGCAGGTAAATTTCCTGATAAATCTTCACAAAAACGCATCGCTAACCATGCAAATGCTGTGGCTTCGACCCATGTCGGGGCAAGCCCCAATACTTCGGTACTTTGCACACTCCATTCATGTTTGCGTAATCGCCAGCGTAGTTGTTCGAGTAAATGACTATTATATGCACCGCCACCACAGACATAGACTTCACCTGTGGGCATGATGTCTTTGCTACGGTAAATGGCTTTTTTAATGGCTCGAGTGGTGAGCTTCATTAACGTGGCCTGTACATTTTCAGGACTATTTTCCAACTCATCGTAATCTACATCATTTTGCCAATCCGCAAGTTGTTCATCCAGCCATTCCAAATTAAAATCTTCCCGTCCTGTGCTTTTGGGCGGTTCTTTGGAAAAATATTCATGGGCTTGCAGACGGTCTAATAGTGAGCGAATCGGTTGTCCATAAGCAGCCCAATTGCCATTTTCATCATAGGGTTGTCCTGTATAACGTTCACACCATGCGTCCATCAAGATATTGGCAGGTCCTGTGTCGAAACCATAAACTTTTTCGGCTTGTCCAGCAGGGAGCATGGTGATATTGGCAATCCCACCGAGATTGAGAATGACACGATGGATCGATTCATGTTGAAATAAAACTTGATGAAAAGCGGGAACGAGAGGTGCACCTTGCCCACCTGCAGCGAGGTCACGGCTACGAAAATCATGAATCACAGGTATCCCAGTGAGTTCGGTAATGAGATGTGGATCGCCAATTTGCAAGCTAAAGCCACTTTCAGGACGATGGCGAATGGTTTGCCCATGTGAGCCAATCGCTCGAATATTGGAGCGGTCAAGCTGGTGCTCTGTAATCAGGCGATTGACACCTTCTGCAATCATTTTTCCTAAGGCAACATGTGCCACAGCCATACGGTCAATTTCATTATCATCTGGCAAAGTTAAAGCCATAAGCTGGGTACGTAAATCTTCTTCGAATTTTAATGTCAGGGTTGCATGGAGTTGTAAAGGGTCAAAAGACACGGCCACAATGTCTAGCCCATCCATGCTTGTACCTGTCATTACGCCAATATATAGTGTCGTCATGCCGAACTTTGCCTGAAAAAATGTTAGTATATCGCACAAATTGAAAGTTATATCTAGTGGATTTTTTGATGAATACTTTTTTACCTGCTGAGCAACAACTTGCCCTGATTCAACGTGGCACACATGAAATTATTTCCCAACAGGATCTATTGAAAAAATTGCAAGAAAATAGACCTTTGCGGATTAAAGCTGGATTTGACCCAACTGCACCAGATTTGCATCTTGGGCATACGGTATTAATTAATAAGTTAAAAACCTTTCAGGACTTGGGGCATGAAGTCCTATTCTTGATCGGTGACTATACTGCAATGATCGGTGATCCATCAGGTAAAAGTGCTACTCGTCCGCCACTTTCTCGTGAGCAAGTTGAAGAAAACGCCAAAACCTATCAGGAACAAGTGTTTAAAATTCTTGATCCAGCCAAAACCAAAGTGGTGTTTAACTCTGAATGGTTTAAGCATAAAACTGCAGCAGATTTGATTCAGCTTGCCAGCCAACAAACCGTTGCTCGAATGCTGGAACGTGATGATTTTTCCAAACGTTATCAAAGTGAACAGCCGATTGCGATTCATGAATTTTTGTATCCTTTGGTACAGGGCTATGATTCGGTGGCACTACAAGCCGATGTGGAAATGGGGGGTACAGATCAGACCTTTAACTTGTTGATGGGACGTACTCTACAAGGGCGTTATGGTCAAGAATCGCAAGTGTGTATTACCGTACCTATTCTTGAAGGATTGGATGGCGTGAAAAAAATGTCCAAATCTTTGGGTAATTATATCGGGGTGTTTGATAATGCAGGGACAATGTACCAAAAAATCCTGTCCATGCCAGATAGTTTGATTGCACGTTATTTTGAATTATTAAGCTTTAAGTCGATGGATGAAATTGAAAGCTTGCTAAAAGAAATGGCCGAAGGGCGTAATCCACAAGAGATTAAACGCATTCTCGCCTTGGAATTGGTAGAGCGATTCCATGATGCTGAAGCAGCTGCCAATGCCCATAAATCAGCAGGTAATCGGATTGTTGATGGTGAAATTCCAGAAGACACGCCAGAAATCACGATTTCTCGTGCACAACATGGCACAGAAATTTTTATTCCATCTATTTTGCGTTTGGCAGCTTTAGTCAAAAATGCCGCCCAAGCCAAAGATGCAGTCGCACGTGGTGCGGTAAAAGTGGATGGTGAAGTGATTGATGGATCTTTTTCGGTGAAAGAAAATAAAACCTGTGTGATTCAGGCAGGCAAAAAAGCCATTGCTCGAGTGATTTTTGTCGATTAAAACGATCATGACGGATAATGAGGGCGTGCAGGTTACGCCCTTATTTTTTTAAACGTTCCACGTGGAACATAGCTTGGATTTTGGAAAAAATAACACAACTTTAGTGGTAGATTGATAACACGATTTGAAAAATATGTTAGGCTTAAAAAAATTAAGGGTTTTTTATTTCTAATGATAAAGGAGTGATACACGATGGCATATCAACATATTTTAGTTCCTGTCGATGGTTCGGACACTGCTTTGGTTGCGGTGCAACAGGCAGCGAATTTATCTAAAGCATTTGGCAGCAAAGTAACAGCAATTTGCATACTGACCTTAGACCCGTTTATTGGCGTGGAGTTTATCAATACACAGGATATGCAGGAAGATTATTTACGTCAGGCAAGAGCTGGTGTACAGGAATTGCTAGATAAGGCAAAACAGCAATTTGCCGAGCAGGGGGTAGAAGTCGATACCAAAATTATTGAAGGACAAATCATTCATAAAGAAATTGTCGCAACAGCACAACAACTTCATGCTGACCTTGTAGTGATTGGTTCACATGGTCGCAAAGGTTTGAAGAAAATGGTTTTGGGTAGCGTCGCACAAAGTGTATTGGGTGAAATCCAAATTCCTGTGCTGGTTGTTCGGGGTTAATTGCCGATAACCCATATATCTCAAGGTGTATGACATCATCAAAAAATCACAGCCATAGCAAATCGCCTGCTACTCTCATTCATTCAAGAATAGCAGGCGATGGTGATGTGGGTAATACAAGATGATATGTTATTCATCTTGTATTAATGTGGTCAGACAAAATAGTTGTTAACTGAAGTGAATGTAAAATCAATAGGTTAGGTTGGGTAAAAATCTTAATAATTACAAAATAGATGTTAACTAGAAACTGGTCATCGTTTTAGACCCAAATAGAAAAACTACAAAATAGTTGTTAACTGGGTTTGGCGGCTTTGAATATTCATAGAATTAGACTACCTTATTAGTAGATTACGCTTATTCAAACTGACTTTCCATACTAAATAAATACAGCAATATTGATCATTGATTGTAGATTAGAACAATCGATTGAGCTCATTAATAATTCGGTTAGCCCAACTATGAACTGACTCAGACGAGTCAGTTTCTGATGACGAATGCCGAGGATGTACAATGTGAGTATGCGCGTTAGAACCAAACACCTCATCAAAAATAACGTTTGGCCATGACAATGATTTCGCTACAAGATGCTTTTTAATGTCGTCTAGGTAAATTTTCCAGTCATCAAGAGTTAAGTATACGAGTTTGGTTGAAATACTTCTGATCCCATCTGAGGTATCTAACTCGATCAGTAAAAAGTCATGACCTTGATAGGAAAGGTGTACAAACTTAATAGTTCGCAATTTGTCTCTACCTATCGCATGGCATTGTGATCGCCCTATTTTCATCAGTTCATGCGTGATGGATTCGTACAATTGACATTGATGGGTTGACTGAAGTATTCCAATCATTGAGTTGAAATCATTATATCGATTCGCATATTTTTGGTCATAATTCGTATAGTCCTTCTTACCTCCTACATCAGCGGCAGGTAAATCGCCCGCGCTATGAGCCTCATCAGTACTGACTAAATGTCCTGAATCCAGTTCATTTTCATTATTATCTTCATCAGCTTTTTTGCCTGTTATCCGTACTGTACCTTTCTTTTTAATGTCTAAAGGCTTAATAAAACTTACCCAAGATTCATTGCCACTCAGTATTTGAATACCATGCTGGTTTGAGGCTGTCGTGTCATCTTCAATTTCTGGATCTAAAGTTTCGCTGTATTCTGGTTTGTAACCCTGTCCAGATTGTTCACCTTCTTTCTTTGTTTGAATGAAAGATGGGTGGTTGAAAGTAATATCTGTAGGAATATTAGTGTCAATCTCAACGCCAATTATTTCTTCGACTAAAAAAGCATCTTTTGTGGAATTATATCGTCCTCGACAATGTAGACTCCACCTATTCATTGAAGGAGGATCAAAACGGAAGATCCATTTCTTCCAACCATCTTTTTCTTTCGATTGAGCATTAAAGTAACGACAAATACTTTCAAATGACTGTTTTGCATTTGGATCAAGTAGTAACCAAGCCAGTAAATTCTGAGTTCCTTTTTGTCTAACTAACTTGAGAGGCATTGTATTGTTTTCTAAAAAGACAATCTCAACCCCTTCATCATTTGTAATGATCTCAAACTCATGCTGGACGGTTGTGGTGCTAAGGCTAGCTCGACAGAAGTAAGAGTTGATCAAGAATAGTGTTCTGGCCAGTTCAAATTGTGGAATATGTATAGTGGCCTGATTGGGTCTTTTTAATATAAAGCTGGTTTGTATCCCTTCAAAATATTGAAGATTTTGATCTGTAGATAATGCGTTGAACTCTTTTAAAAACGATGAGATAAGTTGATCTTGCTCAGACAATGTAATGACCATGTTTGAGTGTGACAATTGTCTTTCATTACAATTAAGCTTTTTACCTCGAATCAGCATGGCTGCATTACTAAAGTTAGTAAATTTCTTCTCCTGTTTGGGAGAGCATTGAACGTTAATACTCCATATTTTGGCTTGAGAACCTTTAAATAGGCCGCCTATATGAATAATCGTTGCATTTTTATCAAAATGATTAATTTTTGCTGTCATCAGTATAAAAGAACCCAGATAGTTTTAAAATTTTTGCAGCTTCCGAAGTTAATCTTTCTTTACTGAGTCCAGCTAAGCGGAAAATGCGCCATAGATGAAGCTCTTGATGATTAGTAAATAGTATTTCAACTGCTGAGCAGATTCTTCGGAGTTGATATTCGGTAACGTTTTCAGCATATCTAATTAGAAACTTGCTTACCATTGGAAGCCTGTACAGATTGTGGCTGATGGTCGCATGTTCGGGTAATTGCATTAGATACCAGTTTGTCGACTGCCTAGGTGTGTGAAGATTGTCTTTAGATTTTTGATTAATATATATGAGTTTTCTCACATATTTGAGATCGCGTTGATGCCAATTCACTCGTGGCGGAGGCGTTGGATGAACCATCTGGTGCTTGGAGTTAAACTGAATAAGCCATGGATTATCATGGCGATATAACCAGATATAGATAGCGCCACCATTTTTCTGAGAACGGCTTGATTGGATCCCATATTTTCTAACGAGCTCTTGCCATAAGTTTCGATATTCTGCCTGTTTGGACGTATCTAAATCATTTTCTGATGATTTAATTTTGACTACAGAAATAGGTTGAATTTTATTGATATATTGAAAAATATCTTCTAACTTTTCTTGAGGAAGAAATGTCTGCCAAACAAGCAGATGCTCGAAAAAACTAAAACTCTTTCGATGTTTACGGAAAATACTCTTTAACCAAGAGTTCTCTTCATTTTCACGACACAGGAGCTGTTTAGATTGGAGATACGCTTTACCCCAGTGCTGTAGGAACAATTCTTGAATTTCTGCATGTTTAATGTGTTCCCCTCGTGTATAGCCAAAGTCATGGGCCAGCTCACGGTAAAAATGAGACCATTGGTCAAAGGATATCGAAGGTAGAGGTGGACGCTGGAGTAATTGTTGTGCTGCTGACAGTATGTTGGAGTCCTGAGAAGTGATTGAGCTGACTTTCTCTAAGGACAAATTGGATTCAATGAGTGGTAAGAAATGATGTCTGGAATCTGTGGGTTTCTCTTTATAAATGAACAGTGATCCATGTTCCATACAAAAAGGTAAATTGGGTATAAACCAGTCCCGTTTCCAAAAAGCTTCACCATATCGTTCGATTTGGGCTTCAATACATTGAGTGCAAGCTTGGAAGTGATGTATGGCTTTGATTCTAGATGCTGAAACCCCTAACATCATGTGCACAGCACCACCAGCTTTCCCCTTCATAAGCTCAATGGCTTTATCTCGTATCTCTTGCTGAACAAAGGGAGCGTACAGGGGGAATAAAGTATGTCGATTAATGAGACAGTCAACAGAATATTGTTTTGTATTTCTTAGTTGGTCGGCAATGTGTGAGATATGACTCGGTAAATCAAGGGTTGCAATGACTTTTCGGTTGTTAAAGAGTTCATCTAATAACTGTTTTGGGCTTGTGATGCCGAGATACATCCCTGCCCGAGCAATGGCACTATACAGAAGCTCATCTGGATGGGGTGGCGGGAAATTGCGCATCTATTATGAGTTCATCGGGTATGGCGAGGCTATTATATCAGTGGATATCGACAAACAAGCATGTCGTAAGCGGCTTGAAGTCCGCTTGTGTCGGCCCTAAACGTTTATGAGCACCTCTAGCAAAAGAGATGCTCAATCACTTCGCTAAAATTAAGGCAATGAATTTATACATGATTTTATTTTTTGTTGACGCTGCATCCCACTTGACGCGCGGCAATCGTTGGGAAAGCATTCGCCGCCTTGGCAATCCCGCCACGCATCGTCGGCAATATGATTTCGAGCGGTTTGTTCTTGAGCGCATTGTCGAGTATCGCATCCACGACTTCTTGAACGATTAATGCACGTGCGCCAGAGAAGGTTAATGCGGCTTGTTCCTTGTCTTTTTGCTGATCCAACATCGGCGTTTGCACGGCATCTGGGCAGATCGTTGTCACGGCAATGCCATGTTCCGCCAGTTCCATTCCAGCAACGAGTGAATAACCACGAACTGCAAACTTACTGGCACTATATAGCGCGAGACCTGGTACGGGTGCTAATGCTGCGAGTGGCACCTCATACCTTTGAACGATGGTTGATTGGACACACCGCAGAGCTTCATCATGCGCAAATTGACATTTCAACATTGCGTCATGAAAATTCGCTTTATGGTGAGCGACTGAGGAGTCGCGCCAATCTACTTGTTCGTGACTGGATCAGTCATTTGGTTCCTGTAGCTTAAAAACAGATAGGACATACCGATACAGGAGAAAAGAAGCAGGTTATTATAAAGACAAATGAGCCAAGACCTTGACTGAACTATCATTTAAGCAGTTGTTCGTTAATCGGATTAAGGGTGTTTATAAGAGCTTCGAGTTTCCAAGCCGTTGGAAAGACTCTACCATTTAGCTTGCAATGACATAGCAATTGCGACCTGAGTTTTTTGCTTCATACAATGCCTCGTCTGCCTTTTTTATGAAATCATCGTATTGTTCATGTATTTTAGGAGTTGTTGATGCAACTCCCATACTAATTGTAATGTGTTGCGCTACGAGGCTTGCTGGGTGAGGGATTTTTAATTCTCGAACTAATTGAATTAAGCGCTCTGCCTGTTTAAGGGCATCTTCGTGATTGATTGCTGCAAGTAGTAAAAGAAACTCTTCGCCACCGTATCTGGCTGCCAAGTCACTACTTCGTACAGCGCTTTGAGCAATACAATCCGCAACTATTTTGATGCAACGATCACCTGCTTGGTGCCCAAGGGTATCGTTATATTTTTTAAAGTAATCAATATCAATTAATATCACTGTCAATGGTGTTTGGTATCGAATAGCGCGCTTCCATTCTTTTGCCATCGTATCTTTCAAATAACGGCGATTGGCAAGACCTGTCAGTGCATCTCGTTGTGATAACTTTTCAAATTGTTTTGAGTGATTAATCAACTCAAGTTGGGTTAATTCAATTAAACTGCCTTGAAGATAGTTATCACGATGTTGAAGATCGGTAGCATACGCCAAACACATGCCAAGAAGACTACTAAAGGTATAGGTACGTTGTAAAATTGTCCAGTCGATATGGCCATTAAAAAATGATGTAATGGTCAAACCCACTAGCCCCCCTGACCAACCTGCAAGCGTGGCGGTGTAAAATCGCATCCCAACAAAACCCTAAATAATTACAACAGCATACATCATGGCGGCATGATAAAGCACGCTGCCACCATCACCTAGGATTCCTGTCATGGCGAATGAGATACCTATCGCTAGCGATGAGCCAATCCCTGTGTATAACTCAAACCAACGATGAATTTGTTTGATTAAAGAGAGTATCCATGCGCCGATTATAATGATGCCAACCCAGCTATATAACATGAACCAACGTTTCACATCAGCTGCAGGTATAATTTTATAAATCCCAATGGATAGATACAGATACAAAAGAAATATAATCAAACCTCGAATTTGAAATTCGCGTGCAGCTTCTTTTTTGTACTGGGAGCTGTATTGGACTTCTAATTGCTTGGGAAACTTGAGAAAATACAATTGTCTACTCATTAGACTCATAATTTCTACACGATTAAATAAACTTGAACCACTTAATTTCATATCTGAAATTCCAAGATAGATGTTACATTCTTTTTACATGGCTACACTTGATGTCATTGTTTTAACTCACAAATTAGACAGAATTAGACAGAATTAGACAGAATTAGACAGAATTAGACAGAATTAGACAGAATGTGTCTGTGAGTGTGATTGATCATACAGAGCACAATGTAATCTTGTTAAGTTGATATCGATAAAGTGAGTTGTTTTGGCGATAGGGGGCGGTTTAGTTAAATCCATAGCTCATGTTATGAGGTGTGGGCGATGCGCTGTGTTTTGATGTGGTAAAGCTATTTCCTAAAAACAATAAACATATCTTTGAGAGAGTCTGTAAATGATCTGATAATAACAACCGTTTATCGGAATCGATATTAACATAAGTCGATCTTGTGGACTGTGTCGCATATAATGGGCATATAATGGGCATATAATGGGCATTTATTCATATGCGCTTCTTTTCAATACTCGTCTTGTTGATGGTTACAGGCTTCAGTTATGCAGCAAGCTTGCCTGCGGTTGCTCTATTTTACGCAGATCATCCACCACTAGATGAGCTACATGCTTTTGATGTGGCTGTTGTTGATCCAGATCATCAAGGTCTAGATCCAAACGCTTATCGACGCCCAAGCAGTGAATTGTTTGCTTATGTCAGCGTAGGTGAAGTTCGCTCAGAAAAGCCTTATTTTTCACAAATTCCAGCAAATTGGCTCATCGGCCAAAATGGTAATTGGGGTTCATACGTGATTGATCAATCGGCATCAGGTTGGGCAGATTTCTATGCCGACCATGTCATTGCGCCACTGTGGGCGAAGGGCTATCGTGGTTTTTTCTTAGATACGCTAGACTCATATCAACTCGTTGCTAAAACACCTGAGGTGCGTGCGCGGCAGGAAGCGGGGTTGATTTCTGTAGTGAGAGAAATCAAAAAACGTTGGCCTGATGCCAAACTGATTTTTAATCGTGGCTTTGAAATTTTACCTCAAGTGCATGATGATGTATGGATGGTTGCTGCGGAATCACTGTATCAAGGTTGGGATGCAAAACAAGGCAAGTATACCGCAGTCAATGAGGCTGATCGAAATTGGCTTGTGACACGGCTGCATACCGTGCAAACGCAATATCATTTGCCTGTTCTGGTGATTGATTATGTTGCGCCCAATCAACGCGATTTAGCACGCAAAACCGCAGCCAGAATTCGTGATACAGGCTTTATTCCTTATGTCACTGATGCAGATTTGGATATGCTAGGTGTCGGGAATATTGAGGTGATGCCGCGTAAAGTCATTGTCATTTATAATCCAAAAGAAGCGAGTGATTTGGCATATGTCAATGCTCAACGTTTGCTTGGTATGCCGCTGGCATATTTGGGTATGGTTGCTGAATACCATCCGATTACGGAGCCGTTACCCAACTATCCACTCACAGGGCGTTATGCGGGGATCGTAACGTGGCTCAATGATGATAATGTCGGTGGGAGTTGGTATGCGGCATGGTTGATCAAGCAGGCTCATCAGGGTGTTCCCATTGCTGTTTTTGATAATTTTGGTTTTGGCTCAGACCCTTCAGGTTATTCTCAGTTTGGATTGACATATTCTACAG
>SSHE01000006.1 GCA_008017315.1 Acinetobacter sp. | reverse complement strand
TTAACACAGGTGATTTTTGCGGATCAGGTCAATATTCGTCAGGTCAATACCTTGTCTGATCAGGATGGTATTGCCAATATGAAGTTGCTGATTGAAGTGAAAGGTTTGGCGCAATTATCTCGCCTTCTTGCAAGGCTCGAGCAACAACCTGGAATTATTAGTGCCCGTCGACTTGTACAAGGAAGTTAAGCATATGAATAGATATGGTAACTTCCTTTTTTAAAGTATAAAGCCTAAACTTATCGACGAGTTAAAAAACGGTTTGCCCAGCGATTGACAAATTGTGGGCTGAAGCCACTCAAATGGTAGAATAATTTGGTTGAAAAGCCGACTGGATGGTGGGTGGCCAGCATGGGCTGATTATTGGTGGCTGCTTTGAATACAGCTTCTGCAACGTCAGAGGCTTGTAAATTTACCCCGATATTTTGAATTGAACCAGCATCCATATTGGTTACCATGGCTGTATTCACAAATAAAGGCATGATGTCCAATACACGAATGCCGTATTTTTCCCATTCAATATCCAAGGCCTCAGTAATACCACGAACTGCAAATTTACTGGCGGAATAAGAGGTCAAATCTGCCTGACCGTATATAGCTGATGCAGAAGATAAGTTGATGATACGGGCATGCTTTTGCTGTTTTAAAAAAGCTAAAGCTGCATGGCAACCATTGAGCACACCTTTGACATTGACATCCATGGTCAGGTGATGTTGTTCAATCGGGGTATTTTCAAAAGCGCCAGAAAATAAAATGCCAGCATTATTGACCAATATATCTAAACCACCTGCCCAATTATTATAATCCTTAAGTGCTATTTGCCACTGGCGGTAGTTGCTGACATCAAGATAACCTGATTTGGCACGGCTACCCAGCTGCTCTGCTAAGGCTTGTGCTTTTTCGCCGTTTAAGTCATAGATCCCGACATGATAGCCGTGTTGATAAAATAGTCGTGCGATTGCTTCGCCGATACCTTGAGCTGCGCCTGTAATAAAAATCCGTTTTGCCATAATTGTTGTTTGTCCTTGCACTCATGTAGTTTAACGCTTTAGCATAGTGATATAGCATGATTATAGGTGGGATGTAAATGCAACAGTTGCTTGAAATTATGCAAAAACTACGGGCAGAATGTCCGTGGGACAAGGCACAAACCCCAGAAAGTCTGACCCGATATGCGATTGAAGAAGCATACGAGGTTGAGGCTGCGGTACGTTCGGGTGATCTACAACACATCAAAGAAGAATTAGGTGATGTGTTGTTACAAGTGATTTTTCAGTCACAGATGTATAGCGAACAAGGTGCATTTGATTTTCAGGATGTGGTTGAGGGGTTAAAGGAAAAGCTGATTCGTCGTCATCCGCATGTTTATGATGAACATTTTAAGGATTTAACCGAGCAGCAAGTGAGTGCCTTGTGGCAGCAAATTAAAACACAGGAAAAACATGCCAAGGGACAGCAATTTGTCAGTCAGCTAGAACAGGTTAAAGTTGGTGCGAGCTTGGTGCAGGCACAAAAACTACAGGCGTATGCGGCAAAACTTAATTTTGACTGGGCGGATGTCGAAGGTGCATGGCAAAAGTTACAAGAGGAATTGGCAGAATTAAAAACAGCGATGGTCAATCAAGATACTGTGAATATCGAAGAAGAGCTTGGAGATTGTCTCTTTTCTTTGGTGAATGTTGGGCGTAAATTGAATCAAGAGTGTGAACAGGCGTTACTGGGTACTATTCATAAATTTCGCCGTCGTTTTGCTTATATCGAACAGGTACTTGCGACGCAGAAACTTCGCCCAGAACAATGTAGTTTGGTGCAATTAGATCAATTGTGGGATGCGGCAAAAGCAGATGAAAAACAGCCGATTTAGTTTGCGTGTTCTCTTTGGGCTGTTGTGTTTATGCAGTGTTGAATCGGTATTTTGCCAAAGCCAGCAGTTGAGTTTTGAGCAATGGAAAGCGAAACAGCAGCAACATGATCAGCGTTTAAAACAGCAACCCAAACATACCGTACAATTACAGCAACGTGTCGTGCAAGTACAGCCCACTCAACCTGTGAGCTATGTCGCAACCCACACCCCACAAATATTGGGTGAACAGATTAAACTTAATATCAATACGGCATCGCAGGATGAAATTGTCGCCAAACTGGAAGGGATTGGACGCAAAAAAGCACAGGCAGTGATTGATTATCGCCAGCAGCATGGGCATTTTAAACGTGTGGATGATTTATTGCAGGTCAAAGGAATTGGACAAAAAACACTGGATAAAAATCGTGATAAAATTCAAATCAATCCTTAAAAATGTATAAACGGATTGCCCTTGTGTTCAGATAAGATTATGATGAGCCTATTTTCGCTCAATCCCAATCTGGAGCTAGCTTCTTTTGCAAACTTTGCGAGCCTCAAAATGTGGGTTATCCACAACATTACTTTCTCCTGCCATTCTTGATGTCATCGATCATCTGTCAAAAGCAGGCTACGACGCTTATATTGTCGGTGGGAGTGTTCGAGATTTAATTTTAGGGGAAAGCCCTAAGGATTTCGATGCCGTCACCAATGCCACACCTGCACAAATCAAACAGGTCTTTGGACGACGTTGCCGTATTATTGGACGACGTTTTGAATTGGCACACGTGCATTGTGGACGTGAACTCATCGAAGTCGCCACTTTTCGTGCACCGCCGAAAAAAGCCGTGACCAGTGCCACAGGCATGATTTTGCGTGATAATAACTGGGGTACGATTGAGCAAGATTTTGCACGTCGGGATTTTTCAGTCAATACGCTATATTATCAGCCACGTAAAGGTATTGTGCTGGATTTTTGCCATGCCTATAAAGATATGCAAAATCGCACATTACGTTTGCTGGGTGATGCGAGACAGCGTTTTGAAGAAGATCCAGTGCGGATGTTGCGTACCTTACGTTTTGCCGCAAAACTGGATTTTAAAATCGAACAAAGTATTATCAAAATTTTTGATGCGGCATGTGTGGCACAGTTACGAGAAGTTTCGCCGCATCGCTTGTATGATGAATCACAAAAAATGTTTTCTATGGGCAAGCTGGCAGCACTATTGCCGATGCTGATTCAGTTTGGTATTTGGCAAGAAATGTTTGCTGAAGTACAGCCTGAAATTACTTCATTAATGCAGAAAGCAGCACGGAATACTGACTTACGGATTGCACAGGGTAAAAGTATCAATCCCGCATTTTTTTATGCGGTGTTGTTGTGGCAGCCGTATTTGGAGCGTGTGGCGTTTTATCGTGCTAAAGGTGTTGTTGATGCCGAAGCCCGTTCACAGGCCAGTATTGATGTGCTGAAACGTCAGGCAACACGCACCATTATTCCTCGTTTTTCTGAAATGTTTATCCGTGAAACATGGGAAATGCAGGCACGATTGATAACCCCAAAACCGCAACATATTATGCAATTGGCAGGACATGCACGCTTTCGGGCTGGTTTTGACTTCCTGATGCTGCGTGAGCAATCAGGGGATGAAGGCACACAAGCGATGGGGCAATGGTGGGAATCGTTTCAAACCTTAAATAATGATGCAAAAGAAAAACATATTGCAGAGTATCAGCGTCAATATCAACGTTCACGTAAAAAAACCAACGAGCAGGAAGTGTTTACGCCTTTGGTGGTGGAAACACAGGTCAATAGCCGAGCAGCACGTCGTGCCAAGCAAAAAGCCGAAACCAAACAGGCAAGAGATGTTGTGGTGCAGCATCCATCCGTGGATATGGCGATGAGTAGCAGTCATCCGATTTTAAAACGTCGTCGGGTACAACGTGATTTAGCAACGGTGATTTTTGGACCAACACAATGAGTCATATCAGCTATATTGGGCTTGGCAGTAATCTAGGTGATAGTCGCAGTATCTTACGGGAAGCGGTACAACACTTGGCAAAGCTAGGAACGGTAAGAGGTTCTCGTTTGTATGCGAGTCCACCGATGGGGCCACAGGATCAGCCTGATTATTTAAATGCAGTGGTAGCGTTGGCGACGACACTTGAGCCTTTGGCATTGTTGGATCAATTGCAGCATATCGAGCAACAATCTGGTCGAGTACGTTTAAGGCATTGGGGGGAGCGTACGCTGGATTTAGATTTATTATTATATGATGATGCCCAAATTCAGCACCCACGTTTAACTGTGCCACATGTAGGCATCATGCAACGAGATTTTGTGATTTTACCCTTGCTGGATTTAGTGCCTGATCTACAAATTGCAGGTATCGATTTAAGCGGACTGCAATGTGTGCAAAAGGCAACTGCAACAGTGGTTGCGGATGTATCTTGGTATGAGGTTGTTTAAATCTGCTTTTAAAAAGGGAGAGATGACCTCAATATGGAACTTGGTGGTAATTGTTCATCGTGATGAGAGGAAAGCCGAATGACGAGCCTAACAGATTTAAGACGTTTTAAAGCGGAAGGACGTAAATTTTCTTGTCTAACTTGCTATGATGCAAGTTTTGCAAAAGCGATGCAACAGGCTGAAATTGATACTATTCTTATCGGTGATTCATTGGGGATGACCATTCAAGGGCATGACTCAACCTTGCCTGTGAGCGTGGCGGATATGGTCTATCATACGCAGGCAGTGGCACGAAGTAATCGCCATGCACTGCTGATGACGGATTTACCTTTTATGAGCTATGCCACATTAGAAGATGCCTTGAAACATTCTCGTCAGGTGATGCAGGCAGGGGCACATATGGTCAAAATTGAAGGTGGTGCATGGCTGGCGGATACGGTACAGGCATTGACACGTCATGGTGTACCCGTGTGTGTACATTTGGGCTTAACACCGCAATCGGTGCATGTTTTTGGGGGATATAAACTGCAAGCCAAAACCAAAAGTGCAGCCGAGCAATTACTGGCAGATTGCCAAGCGGTGGTGGATGCAGGAGCAGCGATGTTACTCTTGGAATGTGTGCCTGCTGTTTTGGCAAAAGAAGTGAGTGAACGATTTGCTGTGCCTGTGATTGGTATTGGAGCTGGTGTAGATACCGATGGTCAAGTGCTTGTCATACAGGATATGTTAGGATTGACCTTTGGTAAGGTGGCACGTTTTGTGCGTAATTTTATGCAGGAGCAATCGGGTGAACATGCGATTGTGGATGCGATTCAAGCTTATCATCATGCAGTATTGAATCAGGAATTTCCTGCACAGGAACATAGCTTTCAGATAGAGTTATCTTAAATGAAGACAGAAACAACGATACAAGGTTTGAGTGCAGCACTTTCGCCTGCACGTTTGGCACGTAAAACCATTGGTTTTGTACCGACGATGGGTAATCTACATCAGGGACACTTAAATTTGGTACGAGAAGCCAAAAAAATCTGTGATGTGGTAGTGGTGAGTATTTTTGTCAATCCGATACAGTTTGGGGAAAATGAAGACTTTGGGAGTTACCCTCGTACATTGGAAGCGGATAGTCATTTACTGGCAGATGTAGGCTGTGATGTACTGTTTGCTCCGACTGTTATGCAGATGTACGGTGAACATGAGCGTAAAACCACCGTTGTGGTGCGAGGGATTACCGATATTTTATGTGGTAAATCTCGTATAGGGCATTTTGACGGTGTGGCGACCGTGGTCACCAAGCTTTTCAATATTGTACAGCCAGATACGGCATTTTTTGGTCAAAAGGATTGGCAGCAACTGGCTGTGATTCGTATCATGACCCAAGATTTAAATTTACCGATCGATATTGTTGGCGTACCGATTGCCCGAGCGAGTGATGGTTTGGCGTTAAGCTCACGTAATGGCTATTTAACCGCTGATGAAAGACAGCTTGCGCCGACAATTTATCAAACCTTGTTGCAAGCACAACAGGCATTACAACAAGGTACAGATTTAGCACAGGTATTGATACAAGCACGCCAACAATTGGCACAAAAGGGTTTCGTGGTGGATTATGTCGAGGCTTATACGCCCGATTTGTTGTCGATCACAACCTTTCAACAAGACGTGGTGCTGTTTGTAGCGGCAAAATTGGGAACAACAAGACTCATTGATAATGTATATGTTAAATGTCATGGTTCTTAATCTGGCGATAGCACAATGAAAAAGATTTTGGTGGTTGCAGGTCGTTCTGGTTCTGGAAAAACCTCTGCATTACAGGTGCTTGAGGACTTGGGCTATTATATTATTGATAATTTGCCCCTAGCACTGATTGCAGAAATCGTTGCCAAACTCAATCAAGATAATGTCATGGACATGCTGGCATTGGGTGTGGATGTTCGGAGCTTTAAGGGTGAACATGTCATCATTGAAGATGTGCTGGAAGCACTAGGCAAATATGGCACGGTAGAAGTGATTTATCTCACCGCACGTGAAGAAGTGCTGGTGTCCCGTTATTCTTCCTCACGCCGCCCTCATCCGCTTGCCAACCAGTATGATAGCCTGACCGAATGTATTCGGGTTGAAAAGCAGTTACTGTATCCGATTTATCGCCGTGCGACCTTAACCATTGATACCAGTAATAAAACAGTCCATGAACTGAAACACACACTATCCATTAAACTGGGGCAAGGTGATGGATTGGTAGTGATTTTACAGTCATTTGGTTTTAAGCACGGTATTCCACTAGATGCGGATTATGTCTTTGATTTACGGCATTTAGCCAATCCACATTGGGTACCCGAACTGCGTAATTTTACAGGTCTGGATGCACCTGTACAGCAGTTTTTGGCTGCGGATACTATGGTAAATGAGATGTATGCCGATATCACACAGTTTATTGAAAAATGGTTGCCTGTTTTTGCACAAGGGCATCGTCATTTTTTAACCATTGCATTAGGGTGTACTGGGGGGCAGCATCGTTCGGTATATTTTGTCGATAGACTTGCACAAGCACTTCGGGCACAATGGTCGGTACAGGTTTTACATCGAGAAATGAAGCACTGGGCATGATTGATACAAGCGTAGAAATAGTGAATAAGTTGGGTTTACATGCCAGAGCTTCAGAGAAACTCATCGGTGTGACCAGTAAATATACTGCCAGTATCCAAATTGGCAAAGCGAATGCTTTGGTGGATGCCAAAAATATTATTTCCTTACTAATGCTTGGAGCAGGTAAGGGGACAACTTTACGTTTGTTGATAGATGGTGCTGATGAGCAGGACGCTTGTGATGAAATTTTAGCATTGTTTGCTGCACGTTTTAATGAGGCTGAGTAATGGTACGTCGTTCACGTCCTTTTAATGAAGATGATTTCGCAGATTTACATGATGATGGTCGTATCAGTAAAGCAGAGCAAAAACGTCACATCCAGCGTATGGCCGCATTAGCCGAACAGCTGGCAGCATTACCGAAAAAACAAATTCAGAAGTTACCTGTCGATGAGCGTTTGATGGATGCTTTTTTGGAGCTGGATAGTATTACTTCGTTTGAAGCTCGCCGTCGTCAGTTTCAGAGAATTGGTAAATTTTTACGCAATGAAGATGAAACTGTATTATTAAGTTTTCTTGTGCCCAAACAGGGGATTAAAAAGAATGCTCAGTTATTGCGTTGGGTTGATCGGGTGATTGAACAGGGCGATAGTGCTATTCATGAATTTTGTAAGCAATTTAAAGCGGCAGAACGGCATACCCTCAGACAGCATGTGTTACGTTATCAACGAGATAAACAAAACCAAGTGGATGAAGAGACTTTAACCGCTTTACGGCAGAATATTATCAATTATGTCCAGCAGGTTGCGTTGATTTCGGAATGATGTGTGATGATGGCTTGAATTGTGACGGTGCAAGATTCGTCCAACGTTTGAAAGCTCGTCGAAATTCTCGTGCATCACTAAACCCCAATGCCAAACCAATAGATTCAATAGATTGATTTTTTTCAAGTAATTTTTTTGCTTGTTGTAATAATACAGCTTGGCGTAATGCTTGAAAGGATGTTTGTTCTTGTGCCAACTTGCGGCGTAGTTGGCGTTCGGAGAGGGAGAATTGTTCGGTGAGTTCATGTAGCGTGACTTTGCGTGGCAAGTGTTGTACCAAATAATGGCGAATATGTTGGCTAAATGGTATCGAATGATGTTGCGTGAGGTTGATTAAATGTTGCTCACAAATTTGGATGGCCTGAAGATAGTTTGCAGTATTGGCACTGGGGATGGTCTGCTCTAACAAGGTGCGAGAAAAATAAATGCGCGTTCTTGCTGCATCAAAATACAAAGGACATTGGAAAAATGTCTGGTACTGCTCGATTGCGTTAGGTTCTGTATAGGAAAACTCAATGCGTAATGGGGCATAATGTTGTCCCAGTAAAGACTTTAAACAGTTGATAATACTGGCAACGACTTCTTCAATAAAGACCGTTGTGAGCGTCATGCAATATCTTGGTTGTATCTCTAAAATCACCTGTTCTGGTTGTAAAATCACCTGTAGATTGCTGACACTGCCCGAAATGGGATGAAAACGTAAACCAGCTTCGAATGCTTGGGCAATATCTTTACTCGATTGCATGACAAAGCCAAGTAAACCCATTGAACCTAAACCAGAGGCTTTGACCAACTGAATGCCTAATGCCTGCCGATCAAAATAAGGCTGTGCACGAAGAAAAACATCATGAATCGTTTGGAATGAAACCAAGATATTACCTTGGATAATATCGTCAATATTTAAGCCAGTATGAGCAAACCATGCTGGATAAGGTAAATGCTGACTACTGGCATACTGAATCAAACTATTGAGCAATATACATGGAATAACTGCATCATCAGCAGTGAAATCTTCGAATTGATTAAGCATAAATGTCCGAATTGCCCCCCATAAAAGGCAAAAAATCCCCTTTTGATATCTTGCCAAAATCTGTTTAACTTGCAAGCAGAAAATCAGCGATACATGGTGAAAAGGAGATAGCGATGCTAAATATTGGTTGGGATAAACAACCTATTGAAATACAGGCAAAAAATTTAGCCATGTTTGGTTATGGGCAGTGGTCGCACCGTGCCAAATCATTTCGTACATCACTTTATGCACGTAGTATTGTGATTCAAAAAGGTGAGCAGCAGGATTTAATACTGTGTTGTCTGGATTTGGGATGTATCACCTATGCCATGCGTGAACGCACGATTCAACGCTTAAGTCAATATACATGGTTTCACCCTGAAAAATTGGTATTGATGGCAACCCATACCCATTCATCTTTGGGAGGGTGCAGCTATGAAGCCTTATACAATATGCCAACCCCTGGTTTTGTCCCTGAACACGTCGAAGCGATTGTGAAGGCGATTGTACACAGTATTTTACATGCTCATGACTCGGCACAACCGACGGAAATCCGCTTGGGTGCAGCACATTTTGATGCACAGATCCCAGTGGCATGGAATCGCTCGCTAAAATCCTATAATCGTAATCCAGATGTACAGCCAAGAAGTGAACACGAAACGCATCTTGCTCTCGATAGACAAATGAACGTATTGGGATTTTATCGTGATGGCAAATTACATGCGTTCATGTCCTTATTTGGTGTACATGCAACCTGTTTGGGCAATCAACTCCATCAGTACGATGGTGACAATAAAGGCTATGCGGCGGCTTTTTCGGAACAACAGTTGCGTGAGCAAGGGATTGTTCAGCCTGTGGCGATTTTTGCACAATCGACTGCTGGTGATGTATCACCGCATTTTCATGGTAAAAATCAACTGAAAAAACGCCAAAAAATCACGGGTGAAGCCGAATATCAATATGCCCAGCAAAATGGATGCTATCAAAGCGATTTGGCCTTTACCGCGTTATATCAATCCAAAAATATCCATGCTGAACAACTGGATGCCATTTGCCAATATATTGATTTAAGTAATATTGATATTGATCCAGAATTTTCAAATGGTCAGGCAGCGAGAACCAGTCGGGCGTGTCATGGGGCAGCATTTTTTGCAGGGACACCTGTTGATGGAGTGGGTGCAGCGAAACCGATTACTTTGGCGATGCAACTGTTATCGGATCGTGTGCGGAAACAGCGTTTAAATCCACAACATCCACAGTACCAATATTATCAAGCATTGTATGCTTCGCAAGGGGTAAAGCCGATTGTATTAGAAGCTGGTGATAAATGCTTGTTGGGGCAAAAGCTGGACATTATGCCCAGTATTCTTGATCCATTGATCGGTGAAATGAACCGTCAATATAAGGCAGGAGCAATTCAGGAGAGTGAGATGGTGGCACATATTGTCCCGATTCAACTGTTACGTATTGGCGAGATTGCTTTGCTGTGTTGTGCAGGAGAAATTACCACGACCGCAGGAAAGCGTTTAGTCGCAACTGTGAGCCAGCAACTTGCAGCACCATCAAAAGTGCTATTGGCATCCTATTGCAATGATTATATGGGCTATATCACGACCTATGAAGAATATCAGCAACAGGCATACGAAGGTGGACATACTTTATTTGGTCAATGGACTTTGGCAGCATTTCAAACAACATTCAAAGCATTGGCACAGCAATTTGCATTGCCCCCTGAACAACGTCAATATGAGCAAAGCTTACGACCCAAAATTCCGCCACAACACGAATTAGACAAACGTACCCATTATGGTAGTACCAAAACCGCAGTACGATAAGGAGTATAAATATGAATACATGGAAAAATTGGTCTGGATATCAACAATCTGCACCGCAACACATCCTTAAACCAAACTCGATTGAAGACTTACAACAGATTGTTCAACAACATCACAAAATCCGAGTAGTGGGGGCAGGGCATTCCTTTAGTGCCTTAGCAAAAACCGATGATGTCCTCATTTCTTTGGATGGATTGCAAGGACTGGCAAGTTATTCGGCGGAAAAAAATCAAAGTACATTGTGGGCTGGAACACGGTTATATCAATTGGATGATGTGCTCACCCCCATCAATCAGGCCTTAATCAATCAGGGTGATATTGACCAACAAAGCCTAGCAGGGGCAATCTCTACGGGTACACATGGCACAGGTGCAGGTTTACCGTGCTTGTCGGCTTTGGTGGAAGGCTTTGAGTTGATGACGGCAGAAGGTGAACGCCTCACGTGTAACCGTGAAGAAAATCATGACATTTTTCAATTGGGGCGTGTGGCACTCGGTAGTCTTGGGATTTTAACGCAAATCACCATGCAAAATCGCCCACGTTACACACTCAAAGAACAGTTGCGTTTATGTGCATTTGATGACATCAAAAAAAATCTGGATACATGGAAAAATCAGCATCGCCATATCGAATTTTTTGGTTTTCTATATAGCGATCAAGTGATGCTCAAAACCCTTGATGAAACAGATGCAGAGATTGCACCACGTCAGGCTGAATTTCCATCAGAAGATGCAATACTCACCTTGTGTTGTGAATTGACTCGTCATCTGCCAGCACTCAACCCCTATTTGCAAAAACTACTCAAGGTCTTTGTAAAACCGACGACTTATGTCGATTGGTCAAATCGAATTTTCCCAACACCACGCAATACCCGATTTAACGAAATGGAATATCAATTACCTGTTGAACAGGGCATGGCATGTTTGGAAGAAATGCTTTGGACCTTACGTCAGCATAAAGCACCGATATTTTTTCCATTTGAATTTCGCTATGTCAAAGCCGATGATATTGCACTTAGCCCATTTTATCAGCGAGATGCCATTTCGATTTCTGCTCATCAGTATCATAAACAGGATTGTTGGCAGATTTTTAATTTACTTGAGCCGATTTTTCAAAAATATCAGGGGCGACCACACTGGGGCAAATTGCATAGTATGACCCAGCAGCAATTGTGCGAGCTATATCCAAAATGGGATGACTTTATGCAGCTTCGTCAGCAGCTTGATCCACAACAAAAATGGTTGAGTCCGTATATGCAGCGTTTATTGTTGGGGTGAAAAAGTAACCATGTCATAAAACGGCTTCGACAAGCTCAGCCAGCAGAGTGGATTGAGCCTGTCGAAACCAACGTATTGCATGTTTTATTTTTACGCCCAACTTACTGTAGTTCGTTGTCGTTGTCTTGTAGTGCTTGTAGTTGGTAAATGATCTGCATTAACTCCTCGGGATGCTTGCTGTATTTCATCTTGTCCACTAACGTCTGCTCTTGCATTGTCAACGGTCTGTCCACTCTCGGAGGTGTTTCCGCTTCCATCTTGTTGATGTATTCCGCCATCGTTAATTTGTGTTCTGTCATTTTGTCCTAACCCTTTATCACAGGGAAGTCCTTTCGGACTCATTCATCTTGGGCATATCATACGAACGATGTCATACTGTACTTTTGTTGAGCACCAAATATGGGATAATCATTGCGAAGATCACGATTACCCAGTCTTAGGTACAATGGCCAACTGCACGCCTAAGGCATTGAGTACACGGCTAATGGTGTCAAAGTGTGGGCTTGCACTGCCATTCAAATAACGATACAACGATTCACGATTGACCCCTGCATCTTTGGCAATTTGGCTCATACCTCTAGCACGAGCAACGGTATTTAATGCAGCAATGAACGCAACAGGGTCGTTTTCCCCAAGCACAATAGTTAAGTATTCGGTAATGGCTTGCTCATCTTCTAAGTATTCAGCCATATCGAAGCGTTTGAGTTCGGAAATTTTAACCATGGCTTAATCCTCAAGAGTTTTAGATAATGCAATTGCCTTGGTAATATCACGTTGCTGTGTGGATTTGTCTCCACCGCCGAGCATGATGATGATGGTCTGACCATGCCGTACAAAATACATACGCCAACCTTGTCCAAAGTGTTCACGCATTTCGCTAACACCCTCACCAACTGGCTCAACATCTCCAAGATTGCCGTTTTCAGCACGTTCAAGACGACGACCTAAACGACGACGTGTTACGCCATCTTTAATGTTGGTAAGCCATTCTTCAAACTCGGGTAAAGTGACAATTTCAAGCTTCACGTGATGTACTCTAATCACTTGTTTTTATTGTAGCCTAAGTGTTATATAAGGGCAATAACCATACCTGTCAAACCGTGGTAGTCCCTTAAAAGCTGTTTGTAGTGGCAGCGGTTGGCGATTTTTGGTTTTTGTTCGTCATGTTGCATGTAATAAGCAATTGGAGGTAGCGTAAGTGTTTGATTTATTTTCACAAGATACCGAACAAGCGGCGTTGTTTGCCGATACTTACCCCATGCAACTACATCCTAGCGGCAAAGGGCATGTGATTACGATACCAGATGGCGAATTATTTTACGCACCGCATTTTTTTGATCAAAGAATTAGCGACCGTGCCATGCAAGTCCTGCTCGCCAATCCACAATACGATCCCAAAAGCACCCATTGGCATGACGTGACGGATATTTCAAATATTGCATGGGAAAATGTCGCATGGCAGCAGGACATCATCAAAATGTATGGCAAAGAAATTCCATTGCCTCGTGTATCGGCGTGGTATGGCGATAGTGATCGGGCTTATACTTATTCTGGGATTAGATTACAGCCAAAATCTTGGACACCCATGCTGACATGGATACGCCAAGAATTATTAAAAATAAGTGGGCAAGAGTTTAATAGTGTATTGCTCAATTGGTATCGTAGTGGAGAAGACCATATCTCATGGCATACCGATGCTGAGCCAGAACTGGGTAAAAACCCAATCATTGCATCGGTGAATTTTGGTGAAAGTCGGCGTTTTTTACTACGCCGTACAGATGACCCCAAAACTAAAATAGAAATTCCATTGCATCACGGTTCATTGCTGATTATGTCGGGTGCATTACAACATCATTGGCAACATAGTGTCCCCAAACAAGCGAAGGTGATGGGCAGTCGTATCAATATGACCTTTCGGCGGATTCATACATAGCCATAATCATTCCAAAAAGTTTTCTAATTGATAAAAATGATAAATTAGTTTTATGTAGAAAAGTTACCTATACTACATCTATTACCTTTTATACCCAGTCCTATGGAGATTTCCGAGATGGCAGGCAAAACCCTTTATGACAAATTATGGGATGACCATTTAGTCAAACAACGTGATGATGGTTCAAGTTTAATCTACATTGACCGCCAATTATTACACGAAGTCACTTCCCCACAAGCCTTTGAAGGATTGCAGCTTGCAGGTCGTCAGCCGTGGCGTTTAAGTGCCAATGTCGCAACCCCAGATCATAACGTGCCAACCTCAAAAAAAGAGCGTGAGCAAGGCATCGCAGGGATTGAAGATGATACTTCACGGATTCAAGTCCAAACCTTGGATGATAACTGTAAAGCCTTTAACATCGTCGAGTTTGGTATTAATGACATACGTCAAGGGATTGTACATGTGGTTGGCCCTGAGCAAGGTTTAACTTTACCAGGGATGACGGTAGTATGTGGTGATTCGCATACTGCAACGCATGGGGCATTTGGTTGTTTAGCCCATGGGATTGGCACATCTGAAGTCGAACATGTGTTGGCGACCCAATGTTTAGTGCAAAAGAAAATGAAAAACATGCTGGTACGTGTCGATGGTGTGTTGGGCAAAGGTGTCACATCAAAAGATGTGGTATTAGCCATTATCGGAAAAATCGGTACGGCAGGCGGTACAGGTCATGCCATTGAATTTGGTGGTCAAGTATTCCGTGATATGTCCATCGAGGGACGCATGACGGTGTGTAACATGGCAATCGAAGCAGGGGCAAGAGTAGGCTTGGTTGCTGTCGATGACAAAACCATGGATTATGTCAAAGACCGTCCTTATGCACCAAAAGGCGAGGATTGGGATAAGGCGGTGGCATATTGGAATACTTTACATTCGGATGATGATGCGGTTTTTGATACAGTTGTAGTATTGCAGGGCGAAGAGATTGAACCACAAGTGTCTTGGGGAACTTCACCTGAAATGGTGATTCCTGTGACGCAAGCTGTACCAACTTTAGAGCAAGCCAAAGACGATGTACAGCGTAATGATTGGACACGTGCCTATCAATATATGGGCTTAACCGCAGGGCAAGCATTGGCAGATATTCAACTTGACCGTGTATTTATTGGGTCATGTACCAATTCACGGATTGAGGATATTCGTGCGGCTGCCGAAGTGGTGAAAGGTCGTCAAGTGGCATCAAGCATTAAACAAGCCATGATTGTCCCAGGTTCTGGTTTGGTGAAAGCACAAGCAGAGCAAGAGGGCTTGGATCAAGTCTTTTTGGCAGCTGGTTTTGAATGGCGTGAACCTGGTTGTTCGATGTGTTTGGCGATGAATGCCGATAAATTACAAGCAGGTGAACATTGTGCTTCTACCTCGAATCGTAATTTTGAGGGTCGTCAGGGTAATGGCGGACGTACACATTTGGTCAGTCCAGCAATGGCGGCTGCGGCTGCAATAGCAGGGCATTTTGTTGATGTTCGGACATTCTAAAGGAACAAAACCATGAAAGCATATACAGTTGAACAAGGTATTGTTGCACCATTAGACCGTGCCAATGTCGATACCGATTTAATTATCCCAAAACAATTTTTGAAGTCGATTAAACGCACGGGTTTTGGGGATAATTTATTCGATGAATTGCGTTATTTGGATGAGGGCTATTTAGGGCAGGATATTGCCAAACGCCCGAAAAATCCTGATTTTGTGTTAAATCAACCACGTTATCAAGGTTCGACCATTCTTTTGGCGCGTAGCAATTTTGGCTGTGGTTCAAGCCGTGAACATGCACCTTGGGCGTTGGAAGAATACGGTTTTCGTACGGTGATTGCACCAAGTTATGCGGATATTTTCTTTAATAATAGCTTTAAAAACGGCATGTTACCTGTGATTTTAACAGAGGCAGAAGTCGATTTGTTGTTTAAAGAATGTGAAGCGACTGAAGGTTATCAACTGACCGTAGATTTGCAGGCTCAAGAAGTACGCACACCATCAGGACAAGTGTTTAAATTTGAAGTCGATTCATTCCGTAAACATTGTTTATTAAATGGTTTGGATGATATTGGTTTGACCTTACAAGCAGCCGATGACATTCGTGCTTTTGAAGAAAAAACCAGACAATCTCGTCCTTGGGTGTTTCAGGATATTCAGGGCTAAAAAATTGTAAATGCACAGCGGCAGGCATAGCTATCTATGATACATCTTGCTAAGATGGGCTTTCATCAAAAGCCCATTCATTCCTGCACATAGGTTGTTCTACATGCGTGTCGCATATTTTTTTGTGTGGTTTTTCACTGTAATGACAATTGCGGGATGTCAGGGGGCAAAGACCGTTAGTTATGCCTATGATGCGTATAGAGTCTTACAGCAACCCGATACAACATCCAATACCATCTATATGTCTTGTAGTGCAGGACAGGGGTGTGATTTTGTCCGAGTGGATGATGTGAATATTATTGATGCCACCACACAGCGTTTAACCCGACAGGCGATCGAGCGTGGCATGATTCGTCTGGAAGGGACGGTGTTTTCAAAACAGCATCAATATGCAGTATCGCTTGTCCCAGGAACGCACGAAGTCGCGATGCACTTTTATCCTGTGTCTAGTGAGCGTGTGGAAAAATTTCATTTGATTCACAAGTTTCTGGCAGGACATCATTATCACGTGGTGATGTATCGGCAAAAAACAGCCAGTAACGGTTCTTTGCTTAATGTGGCAATGCCGGGGTCATTATGTGTGGATTTATTGCAAGATGATATTGCCCTACGCCGTTTTTGTCGTCCTTTTGATGTGATGACAGGATTGGGCGAATTTGTTGAACAAAAGATTTAATTTAAACTAAACCTTGAAGCCTGAGCATGGAAGGTGCGAAAGGCTGTATGATCGGATTTTAACATGACGAAACATATTTTAATTTTGGCAGGTGATGGCATTGGCCCTGAAATTGTTGGTGCAGCAGAACAAGTACTGACTAAGGTCAATGATAAATTCCAGTTAGGACTGACATGGGAACAGGGTTTACTTGGTGGTGCGGCGATTGACGTGTATGGCGAACCGTATCCAGCAGTGACCAGCGAACAAGCCAACAAAGCCGATGCGATTTTGCTTGGAGCTGTTGGTGGCTACAAATGGGATAATATCGAACGTTCGATTCGCCCCGAACGTGGTTTATTAAAAATTCGTAGTGAACTGAATTTATTTGCCAATTTACGCCCTGCGATTCTCTACCCACAACTTGCCGATGCGTCGAGTTTAAAACCTGAAATTGTTGCAGGTTTGGATATTCTGATTGTACGTGAACTGACAGGCGGGATTTATTTCGGTCAGCCACGTGGCATTCGTGAACTGGAGAATGGCGAAAAGCAGGGTTATAACACCGACGTTTATGCAGAAAGTGAAATTAAGCGTATTGCCAAAGTCGCTTTTGAAATGGCTGGCTTACGTGGTGGCAAAGTCTGTTCCGTGGATAAAGCCAATGTATTAGAAGTCACCGAACTTTGGAAGCAAACTGTGACTGATTTACAGCAAGCACAATATCCAAATATTCAATTGTCGCACATGTATGTGGATAATGCTGCGATGCAACTGGTCAGAAATCCAAAGCAATTTGATGTGATCGTGACTGGGAATTTATTTGGTGACATTTTGTCGGATGAAGCCGCCATGCTGACAGGTTCAATTGGCATGTTGCCGTCCGCATCATTAGATGAAAATGGTAAAGGCATGTACGAACCGTGTCATGGTTCTGCTCCCGATATTGCAGGGCAAAATATTGCCAATCCACTGGCGACGATTTTATCAGTAGCGATGATGTTACGCTATACGTTCCGTGAAGAAGCTGCTGCCAAAGCGATTGAAGATGCTGTCGGTCAAGTGCTGGATAATGGACTGCGTACAGGTGATATTATGTCGGAAGGCATGACCAAAGTAGGTACAGTCGAAATGGGGCAAGCGGTGGTTGCTGCATTGGCTTAATCTGTATCGTGCGATAAAAAGCCGCTGTTTCAAAATACCCTTGCCAACCTCCCCTTGTCAGGGGGAGTGTCCAAAAGATGGATGGTATTGCGTTGTTAAAAAACCTCTATTGCCGAAACAATAGAGGTTTTTGATTTTGGGACAACTTTAGTGATTAGTAATCAAAGCTAAAGTGTTCTGCTTTTAAGCTGGTTAAGCCACGAGATGGATTCACCATTGCTTCGGCATGACCTTGTGCACGTGGTAATAAACGGTCGAAGTAGAAATCAGCCACTTTGATTTTGGCTTTATAGAAATCAGCTTCTTCTTTACCGCCTTTTTCAAGTTTTTCAGAAGCAACTGCGGCTTGTTGTGCCCAGAAGTATGCCATCATCGCATAGCCTGAGAACATCAAGTAATCTACTGCAGCACTTGAAACGATGTCACGGTCTTTACGAGCGGTGAGCATGATACGTGTGGTGAGGATACCCCATTGTGTGCAGACTTTGGTTAAATCCCAGATGAAACGACGCATGTATTTGTTACGTGCATGTTGTCCACAGAATTTCAAAATTTCCGTCGTGTAGCTAGCAACCACTTTACCTTTAGAAGACAGTAGAACTTTACGACCTAACAAGTCAAGGGCTTGAATTCCAGTTGTACCTTCGTATAAGGTAGAGATGCGAGCATCACGAACGATTTGTTCCATGCCCCATTCTTTGATATAACCGTGACCACCGTACACTTGCATACCATGATTGGCTGCTTCAAGACCCATTTCGGTTAAGAAGCCTTTCAAAATCGGCGTGTAGAAGCCAAGTTTGTCGTCATATTCTTCATATTTTGCGTCATCACCTGCCATTAACGCATCGGTCATTTTATCAGCAAGTTGTGCCGCATAATAAATCATAGAACGACCGCCTTCGGCGATTGCTTTTTGGGTTAAAAGCATACGACGAACATCGGCATGGTGAATGATTGCATCTGCAACTTTTTCAGGCTCTTTTTTACCAGACAAAGCACGCATAGACATACGGTCTTTGGCATACGGTAATGCACCTTGGAATGAAAGTTCCGCGTGAGAAACACCTTGAATCGCTGTGCCAATACGAGCAGTGTTCATGAAGGTAAACATGGCATGTAAGCCTTTGTTTACTTCACCAATTAAATAACCTGTTGCTTCTTCAAAGTTAAGCACCGCAGTTGCAGAAGCACGAATCCCCATCTTGTGCTCAATCGAACCACAAGTCACAGGATTACGCTCACCAATACCGCCGTCAGCAGTCGGCATGAATTTTGGAACGATAAATAATGAAATACCACGTGTACCCGCAGGTGCATCAGGTAGACGCGCAAGTACGATATGGATAATGTTTTCAGTTAGATCATGTTCACCCGCAGAGATGAAGATCTTTGTGCCTGAAATGTTGTAACTACCGTCAGCATTTGGTTCAGCTTTAGTTTTGACTTGACCTAAGTCTGTACCACATTGTGGCTCAGTTAAGCACATTGTACCTGACCACGTTCCTGCAACGAGGTGTGGCATATAGGTATTCTTTTGCTCTTCAGTACCGAACTGCAAAATGGTATTCATACAGCCAATACTTAAACCTGGATACATTTGGAATGACCAGTTTGCTGTACCCATCATCTCAGCTTTGATCAAGTTCAACGATTGCGGTAAGTTTTGACCACCAAACTCTTCAGGATATGACAGACCTTGCCAGCCACCTTGAATAAATTGGTCATATGCTTCTTTAAAGCCTTTTGGTGTTTTGACATCACCATTGTCAAAAGTACAGCCTTCGTCATCACCAGATTGGTTCAGCGGTGCAAGGACATTTTCACAAAAATCTGCAGCACCGTCAAGAATCATATCGACAGTATCAGGGTCGGCAAGTTCGCCATTTGACAGTGTTTTAAAGTGGGCAGGATAGTCAAACACTTCATTCATCAAGAAGCGAACATCACGTAAGGGGGCTTTATAAGTTGGCATAGTGATTTCCAGTATTTTAGGTCAATATTCAATAGAAGAATTTACCATTTTATTATTCATATTTGGCGTAAAATGACATTGATAACTTGTAACTAAAAAAATGTCAGAAAGGCGAATTGGATGCTAGAAAAGTAGATAAATTCGAGTACACTAAGCACGCTTTTGCTCATTTGAGCACGGATAATTTTTGAATTAGAGTAATCACAATGAAATATAAACTGTTCGCTTTATCTATTTTAACATCTGCGATGTTGGGCTGTGCGAGCCACCCAATGCAAAGTGCAAAGCATTTACCTTTAAACCAGCAGGTTTATCAAGGTTATGAAAAATTAATGTCTAAACAGAGTTATGCCTTTGAGGGCAGAATGACCTTTAAAATGGAAATGGATGAGGCAAAAAAATCACAACACACCTCGATTGCACCACAAGAAATCCAACAACGTCAGCAAGTATTAAATCAATTGCTTGCACAGCCACACCAACTTACAGCTATACAGCAGCAATGGTTGCAAGAAGGTATTGCGGAAGCGACCAAGAAAAAGACCGATAGTATTTGGAGTAAACCAACAAGCGATAAAATAAATAGCCTGATTAAGGCATTTCTGGAGCGTTATTATATTGCTGTCGATGGGGTGGTGGATTTGAAACATGGGCAAATTAGCCTAAATCCAAAACTGGGTTATCATGCCAAAAATGTACAAGGGTGGATTGCTGTTCCGTTGGCACTGGATTTGGGGAATAACAAAGCCTATGCGGATATTTCGGCAATTTCACCATTACTGACAGATCCGAAATATGATGGGCAATATGTGGTTTTTGATTATACTGAATTGCTCAAAAAATCTAACTTTAATAGTAAACCTTTGCTTGAAGTCATTCGTGAGTTTATGCTGGTGAACTCCGCATTAGCCCCTGAAAAGGCGTATCAGGTATTGTCATTGACCGCACAGGACAAACAAATAGGTGGTGTGCAGCGTATTCGGTATGTGGCGAATTATAGCGAAATCATGGCACAATCATCGTTGTTTTTGTACGTGAATAAAAAATATCTGAAAACTGTGTTGCCACAAGCGGAACAATTGGCGGCTGGTGATGTGAGCCAATTGGGTAAAATGTTTACAGCAGAAGGCGTGTCAGGAAAAGCGGATGCGACAATGGCACAGCCAGCAGAAAAAATGGATGCTGCACTTGAACGTTATTACACAGCGATGAAAGCCTTTGAACCAGCCTATTCTGAAGACGAAACAGATGCTTATGCACAGAAGAACAGGATGCGGAATCTGGTGATGTAGAAACAGCAGATTATCTAAAAGAGATAGAAGACAACCTTATTGCAAGTCAAGCATTACAAAAACAGCAAGATGAAATTTTGAATAAATTTGCAGCCTATCAAACCGACCGATTGGTGATGGCTGAACAGATGCAAAAAATTGTTGCCCAGCAGCCTGAGGCGTATGCACAACTGGTAAAAGCTGCAAGCGAATCCTTTAAAGATATTGCACTTTTTGAGCAGAGTTCATTTTATAACGACCTTGTACTCGATGCTAAAGGACGTTTGGTACGTTCGGAAATGAATTTTAAAATCGGTGATTTTGCTGACTTGGGCATTAAAAATATGACAGTGCTAGGCACAGTGAATTTTCATAGTTATGGTTCGGCAAAAATCGACCAGCAGCAATTGAAAAATGCGGTATCTTTTAAGCAAGCGTCCAATGAAAATGCGATTTTGAGCCTTGGTAACGCATGGGATGAACTCACCCGTGATGAGCCAGACGTGAGCAGCAAAACAGAGAGTCAATCGTGGAGCAAAACCCAGCGTTATGAAAAAATTGCTGAAAGCTTGACGCAGCAAAATGTCAAATTCCTCGATGCGTATGCCACTTTGTATCGTTATGCGTATTTACTTGAGGGTGAAGATGTTGAAGAAAGCGAATTTGATTTGAAGGATTTAAACGATACAGCACGCTGGACAGCGATTTATTATGCAGATGAACATGGGTTACCACTGACTGCCAAAGAAAAAGCAGAATATGATCAATCACCTGATGAATGGTATTACTATGATGAAAGTATTGCCGACAGTGTTTGGGATATTTTATCGACACAGCAAACGCATAAAAAATTGGCACAGCAATTTCAGCAATTACGCAAACAAGGCAAAACGGATGCACAAATTTTTGCGGCATTGTACCTGTATCTGGAAACAGAAAATGAAAAACGTGAAACAGGGCAGAAAAATGTCAAATTTGACCAGCGTTTTCTGGAGTATGTCAAAGTATTAGCTGACCTTGCAATTGATGATCTGAAAACGCAAAAGATCAATACGGACAAATTGAAGCGATTCGATACAGAGGAGAGATACTGGTTTAATGAAACGAGTTATACACAAGTGTATCAATTGTTTATTCAATAAATCGTACCGCAGGATTGCAGTAAAAACATCGCCCATATAGAAGAATGGGCGATTTTTTTATAGAAAATCTTTGAGTGCTGGACGTTTGCCATTCCATAGATAAAATGCCTCTATTGCCTGTCCAACCAACATGCCATAACCATCGCTATAGGCGACATTGCGTTGTTTTGCTTCATCTAAAAAATGAGAGGGCTTGCCATACGCCATTTCATAAGCATATTTAAAGGTCAAAGTTGGAGGTAAAATTACAGCATCTCCTGATAAGCTGGCGGAAGTGGCATTGATCATGATGTCAAACTCACCTGCAAGCTGTTCAAGTGAAATTGCTGTTAATTGGCACGATGGGGTAGAGGATTGTAGATCCTGAATCAATTGTTCGGCTTTACTGTATGTGCGATTGGCAATGGTGATGTGTTTCGCTCCTGCCTGTACCAGTGGATAGATGACCCCACGAGTTGCCCCACCAGCCCCCAAAATTAAAATGCGGCTGTCTTGTAGATGCCAATCCAAGGCTTGAATAGCAGCGACCAAACCCTGACCATCGGTATTATCACCATACAATTGACCATCTTGCATCCATAAGGTATTGACGGCTTTGGCGATTGTGGCACGTTCGGTGAGTTGGTCACACATTGCAAAAGCCTGTTCTTTAAACGGTACGGTAATATTTAGACCGCTACCGCCAGCTGCAAAAAAATCTTGAACGGTTTGCTTGAAGTCATCTAAGGGGGCGAGGATTTTTGTATAGTTTAAATCTATCCCTGTTTTTTTGGCAAAGGCATGATGCAGTTCGGGCGAACGAGAATGGGCAATCGGATTGCCAACAACAGCGAATTGTTTAGTCATAATGCAAGGGTATTGTAAGGTGGATAAACGTGTATAAAGTTGTGTGGACGTATGCAATAACAATGGGGTTTTGCAAGAGGTCTAATCCATTAAATCTTGTCATCAAGCCCAAATCACCACGTACTTATCAAGTCAATGGTGATGATGGTTCAAGATAACGAATGTATCATTTTATGATGAATGATCTTACCAGCTTAATGCCCCACCAGTCTGATAATCCGTCACTCGTGTTTCAAAGAAGTTCTTTTCTTTACGCAAATCCATCATTTCCGACATCCACTGGAATGGATTATTCACGCCTTTATATTGCTCAGGTAAGCCAAGTTGAGCCAAGCGACGGTTGGCGATGAATTTTAAATACTCTTCCATCATCGCTGCATTCATCCCCAGTACCCCACGTGGCATGGTATCTCGTGCGTATTCAATTTCGAGCATCGTACCCTCAAGAATCATTTGAATCACTTCATCTTGAAATGCTTTATCCCAAAGGTGTGGATTTTCAATTTTGATTTGATTAATCATATCAATCCCAAAATTGACGTGCATAGATTCATCACGCAGGATGTACTGGAATTGCTCTGCAACGCCATTCATTTTATTACGACGACCCATGCTGAGAATTTGGGTAAAGCCACAATAGAAGAAAATACCCTCAAGCACACAGTAGAATGCAATCAGGTTACGCAAAAGTTGTTGGTCAGTTTCGGTTGTCCCTGTGGTGAATTTCGGGTCACTTAAAGATTGGGTATATTTTAAGCCCCAAGTAGCTTTGCGAGCAACCGATGGGATTTCACGATACATATTAAAGATTTCACCCTCATCCATGCTTAATGATTCAATACAATATTGATAGGCATGGGTATGAATGGCTTCTTCAAAGGCTTGACGCAAGATATATTGACGGCATTCAGGATTGGTAATCAAGCGATAGATAGCCAAAACTAAATTGTTTGCGACCAAGGAATCGGCAGTAGAGAAGAAACCCAATGAGCGTTTGATGATGATGCGTTCATCATCGGTCAAACCATCTTCGGATTTCCACAGTGCAATATCGGCATTCATATTAACTTCTTGTGGCATCCAGTGATTGGCACATCCGTCAAGGTATTTTTGCCATGCCCATTCATATTTGAATGGTACAAGCTGATTGAGGTCAGCACGGCAATTAATCATGGCTTTATCGTCCACTTCAACCCGTCCAGCTCCCATTTCTAGCTCTTCTAAGCCTGCTTTGATATCTAGCTGTTTTAGGGATTCTGAGGCTCTAGCCAACGGATTGGTGGAATCAGTTGCATTTCCAGTTGTTGCTGGTGAATGGGGTGTAGCAGTAACCATGCTCGACGCTGCTGGTTGTGAATCAGATACCACTTGTGTAGTAGTCGTTTGCGTCGTGTCGATGGTGTTAGACTGCGGTGTTTGTGTAGGGGATTCTTGCGGTTCATCTTCTAAATCGTCCCAGCTTAAAATCGTCATATATATTACTCGCTATTTTTTCATTTGTGTGGTTATTGACACGCTTCACAATCGGGATTGTCGATGCTACATGCCTGTGGGACAGGGGCAGCATTTTGGAAACCATCATCTTTTGCCATTTCGGTTTGTATTTCAGCGGCTGCGACTGCAACAGGTTTTACTGCATTTAATGCACCTGTATTAATGGTAGATTTTTCCGCCGAAGTTGCACCCAAAGCACGCAGATAGTAGGTGGTTTTGAGTCCACGTAACCACGCCATTTTATAGGTAATATCCAGTTTTTTGCCGTTTGCCCCTGCAATATACAGATTGAGGGATTGGGCTTGATCGATCCATTTTTGACGGCGGCTGGCTGCATCCACAATCCAACGAGGTTCAACTTCAAAGGCTGTGGCAAAAATCGCTTTTAATTCGTCTGGAATACGAGCAATTTTTTGTACCGAACCTTCGTAGTGTTTGAGATCATTGACCATCACCACATCCCATAAACCACGTGCTTTTAAGGCACGTACAAGGTATGGGTTAATCACGGTAAATTCACCAGAAAGATTTGATTTTACATATAAATTTTGGAAAGTTGGCTCAATAGATTGTGATACACCACAAATATTAGAAATAGTAGCTGTTGGTGCAATCGCCATCACATTGGAATTACGCATCCCATCTTGTTGCACTTTGGCACGTAAGCTGTCCCAATCCAGTGTGGTCGAACGATCAACGTCAAACATGCCTTGAGGACGAGTTTTGGCGACATTTTCCAGTGAATCAATAGGTAAAATTCCCTGATCCCAGAGTGAACCTTTGAAGGTATCATAGCTACCACGTTCCACCGCTAAGTCACTTGAAGTCTGAATGGCATAATAGCTAATGATTTCCATGGAGTTGTCGGCAAAATCAACGGCTTGTTGTGAGCCATAAGCGATATTCAATTCATATAACGCATCTTGGAAGCCCATAATTCCCATACCGACAGGGCGGTGTCTTAGGTTGGAATTGCGTGCTTGTGGTACGGCATAATAGTTGATATCAATGACGTTATCGAGCATACGTACCGCTGTTTTAATGGTACGTTGTAGCTTTTTATCATCTAGTTTGCCATTGCGAATATGTTGTACCAGGTTGATTGAACCTAAGTTACAGACCGCAATTTCATCGGCACTGGTATTTAAAGTAATTTCGGTACATAAATTGGAAGAATGCACCACGCCGACATGTTGTTGTGGTGAACGTAAATTACACACATCTTTAAAGGTAATCCATGGATGACCTGTTTCAAACAGCATAGAAAGCATTTTACGCCACAAGTCTTGTGCTTTTACCGTTTTATGCAAGATTTCTTTTTTGGCTGCGAGTGCTTCGTAATGGGTATAACGCTCAGCAAAAGCTAAGCCCGTTAAATCATGCAAATCTGGAGCATCTGATGGACTAAATAATGTCCAGTCGGCATTTTCTAGTACCCGTTGCATAAATAAATCAGGCACCCAGTTGGCGGTATTCATGTCATGGGTACGGCGACGGTCATCGCCTGTATTTTTACGTAATTCTAAAAATTCCTCGACATCTAAATGCCAAGTTTCCAAGTAGGCACAGACTGCACCTTTACGCTTACCGCCTTGATTGACTGCCACAGCCGTATCATTCACCACTTTAAGGAAAGGGACAACGCCTTGCGATTTGCCGTTTGTACCTTTGATATAGGAATTTAAGGCACGTACAGGAGTCCAGTCATTGCCTAAACCGCCAGCCCATTTCGATAACATGGCATTGTCACGGATTGCCCCATAAATGCCAAATAAATCATCAGGTACAGTGGTTAAATAGCAGCTTGAAAGTTGTGGGCGTAACGTACCTGCGTTGAACAAGGTTGGCGTAGAAGCCATATAATCAAAACTGGATAATAAGTTATAAAACTCAATCGCACGCTCTTCACGATGTTCTTCCTGCACCGCCAGCCCCATGGCAACACGCATAAAGAATAATTGTGGTAATTCAAAGCGTACCCCATCTTTATGAATGAAATAGCGGTCAAATAATGTCTGTAAGCCTAAATAAGTGAATTGATTGGAGCGTTCAGGTTGAATGGCAGCAGCAAGTTTCACCAAATCAAATTTTAACAACTCTGGGTCTAATAAATCGCATTCAACGCCTTTGTGTAAAAAAGTTGCCAATGCGGTATTTTCCAAAGTATCACTTGCCAAACCGAGGAAGTTGAGACCGTCTGCCACCAGTTCATCACACAATAGGCGTGCGGTGACGTAGCTATAGTTGGGTTCATGTTCGATGCGTGTACGCGTTGCCATCATCATGGTGGTGGCAATATCAGATTCTTTTACGCCATTATAAAGGTTTTTGACGGTTTCATCTAAAATGGCTTCAATATCAATATTATCCAGATTTTTACTGGCATTGCTGATTTTTTGGCGTAATGCCGTTAAATCTAGTGGCTTGAGTTTACCCTGTGTATCGGTAATTTGTAATGTTGGGTGGTGATGTTCGTTGTTGGCTTCACGTTCGGCTGCCCGTTTTTCCCGATAAATCACATAAGCACGGGCGACTTTTTGCTCACCTGTACGCATCAGTGCCAGCTCAACTTGATCTTGAATTTCTTCGATATGGATGGTACCACCTGAAGGCAAACGTCGTGTAAAGGTATTGAGTACCATTTCAGTCAATTCGGCGATGCGATCATGAATACGGCTGGAATCATGACTTTGCCCACCTTCAACAGCGAGGAATGCTTTGCCGATGGCAACAGAAATTTTTTCTGCATTAAATTCGGCAACATCGCCTGTGCGTTTGATGACACGTATTGCACCAGGGGTTGTGTTGAGGACGTTCATAAGCACATGACTCCATGTTTGTGTAGGATGTTTATAGCGCAATGAAAAGCTATAAAATACTATAAATTGTGTTTGATTTTGGATTGAAGCACAAGATAAGGGATTTTTTCTAGGGAATCAATCTTGACTTTTTGAATCTTTGATTCCTGCTTTGGCAAATGATGTATATTCCGACACTTAGCAGTGGGAATTTTTTTTTGCATTTTGGTATGTGCATTTTGCCGAAAAATAGCCTAACAAAAAATAGAGAAATTGCTTATAGATAACTTTGTGGATAAGTCGAAATATATTTTTTTACAATTTGCATGGCAAAAAATTACACAGAAAAATGTAACTCCCATGTAATTCCATGTGGGGTTGATTACATAACATTACTTTGTAACTGGTATAATGGATACAAAACAGGGAACCGTGTATTTTTTTGGTGAAAGGGGGCTTGTTTACAATGTAAACGCGTGTATATTGGAGGCATCAAAACCAGTGTATTTATTTAATTTTTAATTAGATAAAGCAATTTAAACATGAGGCTAGGACTATGACTCAAGAAGAAAAATTACCAAAGATTCTGATTGTTGAAGATGATGAACGTCTTGCATCTTTGACGCAAGAATATCTTATTCGCAATGGGCTGGAAGTTGGTGTGGAAACGGATGGTCATCGTGCTATTCGTCGCATTATTAGCGAACAGCCTGATTTGGTCGTGCTGGATGTGATGTTGCCTGGTGCAGATGGTTTGACGGTTTGTCGTGAAGTGCGTTCACAATATCATCATCCAATTTTGATGCTGACAGCACGTACTGAGGATATGGATCAGGTGCTGGGTTTGGAGATGGGAGCGGATGATTATGTGGCCAAACCTGTACAGCCAAGAGTTTTGTTGGCACGTATCCGTGCTTTATTACGCCGTACCGATAAAGTCGCTGATGAAGAAGTTCTACAGCGTATCGAATTTGATGACTTAGTGATTGATAATGGTGGTCGTTCGGTGACATTGGCTGGCGAGTTGGTGGACTTTACCAGTGCCGAATATGATCTGTTGTGGTTGTTGGCATCCAATGCAGGGCGTATCTTGTCACGTGAAGATATTTTTGAGCGTCTGCGTGGTATTGAATATGATGGTCAAGATCGCTCGATTGATGTGCGGATTTCTCGTATCCGTCCGAAGATTGGTGATGACCCAGAAAATCCAAAACGCATTAAAACCGTACGTAGCAAGGGTTATTTGTTTGTGAAAGAATCATAACATGGCGAAACATTCGCAATAGTGTGGATAGGGTGAACAGTGTCATTATTCAAACATAGCATTTTTGTCAGAATATATGCAGGATTGGTGTGTTTGGTGGCATTGGTCGCCCTATTGTCGTACGTGATTGTGCAAGTGGTGAATGACCATCGTGCACAAGATTATCGGGAATCTATGGCGGATGGGGTTGCCTATGTGATTGCACAGGTGATTGCCAAGCAGCCGACGCCTTCAAGTCAAGTCGATTGGATGAAGGATGTATCTCGTGTGTTGGAATTGCCATTGGATTTGGTGGCTACGAATACATTAGAGCTCTCTCGCAGTGAACACCGTCGTTTGGAAAACCATCATGCCATTGTGCGTTATGATGATAAAACCGCTATAGGGGATATTTATGCTCGTATAGAGGGCATGTCGAATGTCTATCTGCATATTCGAGTGGATAAATTGTCCGAAGTGCAAATCAAGATGATTCCAATCTTGATTTTGGAGGATTTGGTCTATTATTCGGGTAGTGAAGAAAATCGTTTAGAACAATTACAGCCTTATTTTCCTTATAAATTGGCCTTTCGTAGTTTGTCTGATTTACAGTTGGATATGGATCAGCTCAGTCGATTACGTTTGGATAAAGCTCAGACGATTTTGTTGTATGAAGATAGTGGTACAGCGCAAGGAACAACGATTTCCGCCATTTCCGCCTATACCAATGTGCCAAACAAAGTTTTGCTACTCGGGCCTGTGCCAGTATTCAACTGGTTTCCATTTCGTATTTTTGCAGGGATTACACTATTTAGCCTATTGATATTGAGCTTGGGTGTGTATTTTCTCATGCGTCCACTGCAACGCAAGATTGGTAAGGTGCGTCTAGCACTCAATCAGGTGCGTAAGGGGGAATTGAATACCCGTGTTGAAGTGATAGGTAGTGATGAGATGGCGACTCTTGGTCTGAGTTTTAATATGATGACCGAGCATATTCAACGTTTGATTGAAGCCCAGCGTGAATTGACTCGTGCGGTATCGCATGAACTGCGTACGCCTGTGGCACGCATACGTTTTGGTATGGAAATGCTGACGGATACCGATGATTATGAAAGCCGTCTGCAACAACAAGAGATGATTGACAAGGATATTGAATCCTTAAATAGTCTGATTGATGAAATCCTAACCTATGCCACGTTGGAGCAGGGTACACCAAATTTAAATTTTGAGCAGATGGTTTTAAAAGATGTCTTTACTCAAATTTTGAAAGAAAGTGATGTGATTAAAAAAGATAAAATCATTAGTAGTACGTTACCTGATGAAAGTATCATCGTTGAAGCTGAATATCGTTATTTGCACCGAGTGATTCAAAATTTTGTGGGCAATGCACTACGTTATGGTCAGCAGCGTGTACATATCAGTGGTGGCGTGGAAAATGGGATAGCGTTTGTTTGTGTAGAAGATGATGGGGTAGGTATTGCCGAAAAAGATCGGGAAAAAGTGTTTGACGCATTTACTCGATTAGATGATAGTCGAACTCGTGCTTCAGGTGGTTATGGTTTGGGATTGTCGATTGTGAGCCGTATCGCGTATTGGTTCGGTGGTCATGCTGTGGTGGATGCGAGCCCGACATTGGGAGGGGCGAGGTTTATGATGCAATGGCCAGCGACCAGAACGCATCGTAAAAAATTACGCAAAAACTAAGTCCTACAACTTAAACTGTTTACAAAAATCGCCCTTGTATAGGGGTTAATAAAAAAAATAGACCTTGTGTGTGGAGCTATGCACAAATATGGAGCATTTTTCTATTTTTACAGTGCGTTGGCGTTGATATAAAAATAAATGTACTGCTATTGAGGTTTGATTTTATGCACTTTGTTGATGATGTGCGTATAAAAAACAAGCATCGTTTAGATGGTGTGTAGATGAAAATGAGAAATTTTCTCAAAATTTTAAATAGATGAACGTATAAATTGCTGCCAAAGTATAAGACTTATATCTAGCAACATAGACTTAAAATCAGTACAATAAGTCAGATTTTATTCTGTGTTTGGTGTATTTTGAGGCCAAATACACCTACTTCTTCAATGAAATAGGCCTGCCAGGAGTTATCCCCGCATGAGTGCCATTACTCCCTATGATTGGGCGATTATCGCTTTTGTAATAGGTGTCACATTTTTGTGTGCCTTTATGCTTACTGTGCCGTTACTGCTGGGTGGAAAATCCTGGGGGCGTGCCAAACAAGAACAATTTGAATCAGGTGTGGTGAGTGCTGGTGGTGCACGTATCCGACTATCAGCTAAATTCTACCTTGTGGCGATCTTTTTCGTCGTGTTTGATATCGAAGCATTATATCTTTACGCATGGTCAGCTTCGTTACGTGAAGCGGGCTGGCTAGGTTTTGTGACGGCAGCCATATTCATTATAGATTTATTGATTGGTTTGATTTATGCCATTGCTGTGGGTGCATTGGACTGGTCGCCATCAGACCGTCGTAAAACAGCAGGTATTCAGCCAAAAATTGGCTCACCAAACATGAATATTGCTGATATTACACGATTTAACTCCATTGAAGAGTTGGTGCAAGACCCTACGGGTAAAATTCCTGCACAATCGGCAATCAAAACATCGCAGCCCCAATTCCCAAGCTCTCAATCTTAATAAGGAAGAAATACGAGATGAAATATACCCTTACTCGTGCCAATCCTGATGCGGAACAATATCCTCTTCAAGAGCGTCAAGTGGTTAATGATCCTCTTGAAGAGGAAGTGAACAAAAACGTGTTCATGACACGTTTGGAAGATGTATTACATACCGCAGTAAACTGGGGGCGTAAAAACTCCGTTTGGCCATTTAACTTTGGTACATCATGTTGCTATGTGGAATATGCTACAACTTTAACAGGTGTGCATGATTTGTCTCGTTTTGGTGCGGAAGTGATTCGTGCGTCGCCACGTCAGGCGGATTTGATGATTGTGGCAGGGACGTGTTTTGTCAAAATGGCACCCGTGATTCAACGACTATACGAGCAGATGCTTGAGCCTAAGTGGGTGATTTCCATGGGGGCATGTGCCAATTCGGGTGGTATGTATGATATTTATTCTGTGGTGCAGGGCGTTGATAAAATTATTCCTGTGGATGTGTATATCCCAGGTTGCCCGCCACGCCCCGAAGCTTTGATTCAAGCATTGATGCTATTGCAAGACCAAATCCAGTTGGAGCGTCGTCCGTTGTCGGCATTTATTGGTGAGGATTTACAGCCAATTTATAAGCCAAAAATGATGCCTGAACGTGACCGCAAAAATGCCGAGCGTATTGCCGTGACCAATTTGCGTTCTATGGACGAGATTAAGTAATAGGGCTGATTGTTGTTGTGGGATTGATGTAGGGGCGAACTGCGTTCGCCTTAAAACTAAAACGACATTTATCCCAATATGATACAACCAGTTTAGCGAACCGAATTTTTTTAAAAATAGGAAGCCAAGCCAATGGCTGAAACTGAAATGACGATGCCAGAAACGGAAGTGGATACACGTCCAGCGTTTGCCATCATAGCCGAGTTAAAATCCAAATTTGGTGATAACTTCTATGTGCAAGCAACGTTTGATAACTTTCCAACCATCTGGGTTGAGCGTGCAAGCGTTCAAGAAGTGTTAATGTTTTTACGCAAGGTGTCACGTCCTTATGTGATGTTGTTTGACTTATCTGCAACGGATGAGCGTTTGCGACAACACCGTGACGGCTTGCCAGCATCAGATTTTACCGTGTTCTATCATTTGCTTTCACTGGAACGCAATAGTGATATTCGGGTTAAAGTCGCATTAAGTGATAGCGATTTAAACATTCCGACTGCCAGTAACATTTGGCCAAACGCCAATTGGTACGAACGTGAAGCCTACGATATGTTTGGTATCAAATTTGATGGGCATCCAATGCTGCGTCGTATTTTGCTACCAACCTATTGGGAAGGTCATCCTTTGCGTAAGGAGTATTCTGCCCGTGCGACAGAATATACCCCTTATATGCAAGACCAAGCCAAACAAGATTTTGAACAAGAGCATTTACGTTTTGTGCCTGAAGATTGGGGCTTAAAACGTGGTACTGCTGATGAAGACTATATGTTCCTCAATATCGGTCCAAACCATCCATCAGCTCATGGTGCATTCCGTGTGGTGTTGCAATTGGATGGTGAAGAAGTTTTAGACTGTGTGCCTGATATTGGCTATCACCATCGTGGTGTAGAGAAAATGGCGGAACGTCAGACATGGCATTCGTTTATTCCTTATACTGACCGTGTGGATTATCTTGGTGGTTGTGCACAAAATATGCCGTATGTGATGGCAGTTGAGCAACTGGCAGGGATTACCGTTCCAGATCGAGCACAATGTATTCGTGTCATGTTGTCTGAATTATTTCGGATCAATAATCACTTGCTGTTTATTGGTACAGCAATTCAGGATACGGGCGGTATGACCCCTGTATTTTATATGTTTGCTGACCGCCAAAAAGTCTATGATATTGTGGAAGCGATTACAGGTTATCGGATGCATCCAGCATGGTTTAGGATTGGTGGTACGGCTCATGACTTACCTAATGGTTGGCAAAAACTGGTCAAAGAGTTATTGGATTGGATGCCAAAACGTCTGGATGAATATCATAAAGCCGCACTGAAAAACTCTGTTTTCCAAGGTCGTACCAAGAATGTTGCACAATACGATGCCAAATCCGCATTGGCTTGGGGGGTGACGGGTACAGGTTTGCGTGCAACGGGTATTGATTTTGATGTGCGTAAATATCGTCCATATAGTGGTTATGAAAATTATGATTTTGAAGTGCCTGTCGAGTATGAGGGAGATGCCTTTGCTCGTGTGATGGTGCATTTCCATGAAATTCGTGAATCCTTGAAGATTATCAAGCAATGTCTGGACAATATGCCATCAGGTGCATATAAAGCTGACCATCCACTGGCTGTACCACCGCCAAAAGATAAGACTTTACAGGATATTGAAACCCTGATTACCCACTTCTTGAGTGTATCGTGGGGACCTGTGATGCCAGCAGGTGAGTCATCCTTTATGGCAGAGGTGGTGAAAGGGGCGAGTACCTATTATCTGACTTCGGATAAATCGACCATGAGTTATCGTACACGTATTCGTACGCCGACTTTTACCCACTTACAGCAAATGCCATCGGTGATTAACGGTAGTCTGGTTTCAGACTTAATCATTTATTTGGCGACCATTGACGTGGTAATGGCAGATGTGGATCGCTAGGGCTAAGATATTATGATGATTTTGACTGATAAAAAACCTCGGGTAAATGTGGAAGGGATTTTAACTCATGATGAAATTCATGAGATTCAACACCACATTGAACATTACCCAGACCCAAGAGCGGCATCACTGGACGCATTAAAATGTGTACAACGCCGTAATGGTTGGATTGATGATGCACAGCTCAACGCCATTGCACAAATGCTGAGCATGAGTGCTGCTGACCTTGAGGGTGTGGCAACCTTTTATAACCGTATTTATCGCCGTCCAGTCGGTCGCCATGTGATTTTACTGTGCGATTCGATTGCCTGTTTCTTGATGGGGGCGGAAACTTTAGCCGAAGCATTCCAACGTGAGCTAGGGATTCAATACGGTCAAACCACCCAAGATGGACGTTTTACCTTATTGCCGATTTGCTGTTTAGGCAACTGCGATAAAGGCCCGACTTTAATGATTGATGAAAATACCCACGGTTTGGTTGAAGTATCTTCGGTCAAACAGTTATTGGAGAAGTATGTATGAATACTGAACCAAAACCAATTTATGGCGATGGCAATCCCGAAACCCACCCATTAACGTGGCGTTTAAGCCGTAAAGAGCATCTGCGTGATATTAATGATTACGAAGAACTGGATGGTTATGCAGGTTTTAAAAAAGCCATTGAAAATACTCCTGCCGAAGTATTAGACCTGATTAAAGCAGCAACAGTAAAAGGTCGTGGCGGTGCAGGTTTCCCTGCAGGGATTAAATGGTCATTGATGGCACCGAATGACAATAGTGGTGCAAGATATTTAATCTGTAACTCGGATGAGATGGAACCTGGGACATTTAAAGACCGTTTACTTAATGAAAAATTACCGCATCAACTGATTGAAGGCATGTTGATTGCAGCTTATACCCTTGAAGCAACCCACGGTTATATTTTTATCCGTGGTGAATATATCGAGGCGGCAGCATGGCTCAATGAAGCGATTGAGCAAGCCAAAGCCAAAGGTTATTTGGGCGATAATATTCTCGGTACAAACTGGAATTTTGAACTGCATGTGCATACAGGGGCAGGGCGTTATATCTGTGGTGAAGAAACCGCATTAATTAACTCGCTTGAGGGTCGTCGTGCCAATCCTCGGACTAAACCACCATTCCCACAGGTTGCAGGGGCTTGGGGTCGTCCGACCATTGTCAATAATGTGGAAACCTTTAATAACTTGCCTGCGATTTTGTTGCGTGGTGCAGAGTGGTATATCAATTTATCCGCTCATAAATCCAAAGACCCAGGCACAAAAATCTACGGTGCTTCGGGTAAAGTGAAATTCCCAGGATTATGGGAATTGCCATTTGGTACAACTGCTCGTGAAGTGATTGAAGAACATGCAGGCGGTATGCGTGATGGTTTAACACTCAAAGCATGGCTACCAGGTGGAGCATCAACCGATTTTCTAGCAGCACAACATATTGATTTGCCAATGGACGGTGAAAGCATCATGAAAGCAGGTTCACGTTTGGGAACATGTCTTTTGATGGTGGTTGATGAAACCCAGTGTATGGTATCTGCGGTGCGTAATCTCGAAGAATTTTTCGCTCGTGAATCGTGCGGTTTCTGTACTCCATGTCGTGACGGTTTACCGTGGGCGGTCAAAGCCCTCAAAGCCCTAGAAAATGGTGAGGGCAAAATGGAAGATATTGAACATTTAACCGAACTCACCAAAAAATTATGGATTGGTAAAACCTTTTGTGCACACGCACCAGGGGCAATGGAACCATTAATGGGAGCATTAAAATATTTCCGTCATGAGTTTGAAGCGAAAGTGGTCAAAACGGAAATGGCAGAGGTGACAGCATAATGGCTACAATTCATGTTGATGGAAAATCTTATGAGGTCAATGGCTCGGAAAATCTGCTACAAGCCTGTTTATCTCTAGGGATTGATATTCCTTATTTTTGTTGGCATCCGTCTTTAGGTTCAGTGGGTTCATGTCGCCAATGTGCGGTAACGCAATACGCCAATCCAGAGGATACTCGTGGGCGTTTGGTGATGTCCTGTATGACCCCAGCTGCCGACAATACCTATATCTCGATTGAGGATAAAGAAGCGGTCGATTTCCGTGCGTCTATCGTCGAATTATTAATGACCAATCACCCACACGACTGCCCAGTCTGTGAAGAAGGTGGTCATTGTCATTTGCAAGATATGACTGTGATGACGCAGCACGACCGCCGCCGTTATCGCTTTACCAAACGCACCCATCATAACCAAGAGTTAGGTTCGTTTATCGCCCATGAAATGAACCGTTGTATCGCTTGCTATCGTTGCGTGCGTTACTATAAAGATTATGCAGGCGGTACGGATTTTGGCGTATATGCCAGTGCATCTCGTGTGTATTTTGGTCGCCCAGAATCAGGCACACTGGAAAGCGAATTTTCAGGTAATTTAACCGAAGTTTGTCCGACAGGTGTATTTACCGACAAAACCCATTCGCAGCGCTATAACCGTAAATGGGATATGCAATACGCACCAAGCGTTTGCCAAGGCTGTTCAAGCGGTTGTAACATTTCACCGGGGGAACGCTATGGCGAATTACGCCGAGTGGAAAACCGTTTTAATGGTGATGTAAACCAATATTTCCTGTGTGATAAAGGGCGTTTTGGAACAGGTTATGTCAATCGTGCTGACCGTCCACGCCAACCACAGTTACGTCAAAATGCTAACATCATCACGTTAAGCACTGATGATGCACTTGATCAAGTGATTCGCCAAATTCAAGGTAAAAAAGTCTTGGGAATTGGTTCGCCTCGTGCCAGTCTGGAATCGAATTTTGCCCTGCGTGAATTGGTCGGTAAAGAGCATTATTCCACAGGTATCAATCAAAAAGAGCAATCGCTAGTAGAATTGGCTGCCGATATTATGCAGATGGATGGGATTTATAACCCAAGTATGCGTGAAATCGAAAGCTATGATGCGGTGCTGATTTTAGGTGAAGATTTAACCCAAACTGCCCCTCGTATGGCATTATCTGTACGTCAGGCTGCAAAAAATAAAGCCAAACAAATGGCGGCAGATAAACGCACACAGGACTGGTTAGCCGAACCTGTACAGCGTATCGCCCAACATGCCAAATCACCGATTTATATTTTGGCAGCAACCCAAACCCGCTTGTCTGATGTGGCTGAAGCCGAAGTTGTCGCTTCACCAAATGATATTGCCCGTTTAGGTTTTGCGGTGGCGGCTGCACTCAAAGGTGACAGCATGACAGGTTTAGCCGATGACGCAAAAGCCTTTGCTGAAACCATGGCAAATACGCTGAAAGCTGCGAAAAAACCGCTCGTCATTGCAGGCACAAGTTTGCAAGACCCAGCGATTATGCAAGCGGCTGCGGCTGTGACACAGGCATTGGGTGAACATGCAGGTTTAACTTTAACTGTACCCGAAGTCAATTCTATGGGCTTGGCGTTGTTTGGTGGATTAAGCCTAGAACAAGCCTTTGCACAGGATTACGACACAGTGCTCATCATGGAAAATGATATTTTCCGTAGATTACCTCATGCACAAGCCAATGCTGCACTAAATAAAGCCCAAACTGTGATTGTGCTTGACCATTCCGAAACCGCAACGGTGCAAGCGGCGGATTATGTATTGTCAGCGGCAAGTTTTGCCGAGGGTGATGGTACGGTGGTCAGTCAAGAGGGACGTGCACAACGCTCCTATCAAGTGTATGACCCAAGTTACTACAAACCTGAGTATGTGATTAAAGAATCTTGGCGTTGGTTACATGCGATTGCAACAGGTGTAAAAGGTCAAGCCATTGCTTGGACGGTATTGGATGATGTGATTGATGAAGTGGTGCGTCATGTACCGCAACTCCAAGACATTGTCGATGTTGCTCCTGATGCAGGTTATCGTGTACACGGCTTAAAAATTGCTCGTGAACCAAGACGCTATTCAGGTCGTACGGCAATGCGTGCACCCATCTCGATTCATGAACCAAAACAACCGACAGATGTCGATTCGGCATTAACATTCTCAATGGAAGGTTATGTCGGCACACAAACCCCATCGGCACTGGTACCATTTGCATGGTCGGCAGGCTGGAACTCGCCACAATCATGGAATAAGTTTCAGGATAAAGTTGGCGGACATCTCAAAGGTGGGGATTCGGGTGTGCGTTTATTTGATCGTTTAAGTAAACGCCCAAGTCGTAGTTTTGTTGCCCCAAATCCAGTGGCCGAAAATCCTGACGTGTTCCATCTTGTACCGATGCACCATATTTTTGCGTCAGGTGAATTTACCGTTAAAACCCCTGCCATGCAGTCACGGATTCCCGAAGCAGCATTTGCAGTTGGGGAACAAGATGCAGTACGTTTAAATCTAAAAGATGGACAACGCATCACCATCCAAGCAGGCGATAGCATGGTCAATCTACCTGTACAAGTGATTGAATATTTACCAGCAGGTTATATTGGTTATCCAGTCGGATTAGCCCCAACGGTATCACTGGCTGAACCTGTGGCAATTTCGGTTGAAGCCCAAGCGGTAGGAGTGTAAATCATGAATGAATCTTTACGCATTCTACCGACATGGGTTGCAGGGTATGAAACTGCATTTTTAGTGGTACAAGCCATCGCCATCCTTTTGGTGGTGGTGCTGGTTGCTGCATTTATGTCGTTTATTGAACGTCGTTTACTGGGTTTATGGCAAGACCGCTATGGTCCAAACCGTGTAGGACCTTTTGGTATTTTCCAGATTGTTGCCGACATGCTAAAAATCATGTTTAAAGAAGACTGGACACCAAAATTCGTGGATAAACTCACGTTCCGTTTAGCCCCTGCAGTGGCGATGGCAACGGCTGTTTTATCCTTTTTGGTGATTCCAGTCAGTCCATCATTGGGCGTAGCCGATATGAGTATCGGGCTATTATTCTTTATGGCAATGGCAGGGATTGCAGTCTATGCGGTGCTGTTTGGTGGTTGGTCATCCAATAACAAATACGCCTTGCTGGGTGGCTTACGTTCGGCTGCTCAAACTATTTCTTATGAAGTGTTCTTAGGCATTTCCTTGATGGGCGTAGTGGCGATTGCTGGCTCATTTAACTTGCGTGAAATTGTCGAAGCACAACGTGAAGTTTGGTTTATCGTACCGCAATTTTTAGGCTTTTTGATTTTTGTGGTTGCAGGTGTTGCCGTTACTCACCGTCACCCATTTGACCAACCAGAAGCCGAGCAAGAACTGGCGGAAGGTTATCATGTTGAATATGGTGGTATGAAATGGGGGATGTTCTTCGTCGCTGAATACGTCAATATCATTCTAATTTCGGCATTGATGACAACGCTATTTTTTGGTGGCTGGCTTGCACCATTTAACCTTGAAATTCCGTTTGTTCCGCCAATTTTTTGGTTCGTGATTAAAACATTATTCTTTATGATGATGTTTATCTTGGCACGTGGTTCGTTGATTCGCCCTCGTTATGACCAAGTGATGAATTTTGGCTGGAAAATCTGTTTACCATTATCACTGGTCAATCTGTTGGTGACTGGTGCAGTGATTTTATGGTAATTCAGGAGGCGAAATAAAATGATGAAAATGTTAGCTTCCTTAGGGAAAGTTGTAATTGGTGCAGGCACGATTGTACGTTCGCTGTTTATGGTGTTTAGCCATGCCACACGTCCTCGTGACACCATTATGTATCCTGAGGTTAAGGGTGAAGATATTGTACCACCACGGTTTCGTGGGCGGATTGTTCTGACACGTGACCCTGATGGTGAAGAACGCTGCGTCGCCTGTAACCTCTGTGCGGTCGCATGTCCTGTCGGTTGTATTTCACTACAAAAAGCCGAAAAAGAAGATGGGCGTTGGTATCCTGAGTTTTTCCGTATTAATTTTTCACGCTGTATCTTTTGCGGTATGTGTGAAGAGGCCTGTCCAACCACAGCCATTCAGATGACTCCAGACTTTGAACTCGGTGAATATGTACGTCAGGATTTGGTGTATGAGAAAGAAAACCTGCTCATTTCAGGCGTAGGTAAATATCCTGATTATAATTTCTACCGTGTAACAGGTATGGCGGTGACAGGTAAAGACAAAGGTCAGGCACAAAAAGAGTCTGCACCGATTGATACACGGAGTTTATTACCATGATGTGGCCATTTTACTTAATGGCTCTGGTCGCCATTATTTCTACGATTCGAGTGATTACCAACTCGAATCCTGTACATGCGTTATTAAGCCTGATTGTGTCATTGCTTGCCGTGGCAGGAATCTTCTTTATCGTTGGTGCACCATTTGCAGGAGCATTGGAAATCATCGTTTATGCAGGGGCAATCATGGTGTTGTTCGTGTTCGTGGTGATGATGCTCAATTTGGGTTCACATACTGTTTTACAGGAAAAATCATGGCTCACCTCAGAAACATGGGCATGGCCTGCGGCACTGAGTTTCATTTTGGCTGTGGTGTTGGTGTGGACACTGAGCCAAACACAGCATGAAGCGGTGATGGGACAGCAAGTGATTGGGGCAAAAGCTGTTGGTACGAGCTTATTTACCAAATATCTATTAATCGTTGAAGTTGCTGCCATGCTATTGCTAGGTGCATTAGTTTCTGCCTATCACTTGGGTAAACGTGGTTTGGGCGAAGATGAGAAGGAGCAGGGCTAATGGGACATATTCCTTTAGAGCACGGTTTAATCCTTGCGACGATTTTATTCGCTTTAGGATTCTGCGGTGTCATGGTACGTCGGAATATATTGTTTATATTGATGAGTCTGGAAGTCATGATGAATGCTGCAGCTTTGGCATTTGTATTGGCAGGTAGTGCATGGCTGCAACCTGATGGTCAAGTCATGTTTATCCTGATTTTGACGCTAGCAGCAGCAGAAGCTTGTATAGGTCTGGCGATTGTGCTTCAGTTTTATCATCGTTTCCATCACTTGGATATTGATGCAGCAAGAGAGATGCACGGATGAGTTATTTATATTTAACAATTCTATTTCCGCTCATCGGGTTTATCCTGTTAGCGGCAGGGCGTGACAAACTCTCTGAGACGGTAGCAGCGATAATTGGTGTCGGCTCTGTGGGGTTGGCAGCTTTAACTGCATTATATGCAGGGTTTGATTTTTATCAGGCACAAGCGGCGGATGCAACGGCAATAGGTTTTCATCAACAACTCTGGACATGGTTTCATGTCGGCAGTTTTGAAGTTAGCTTTGGATTGTATCTGGATGGTTTGTCATTACTGATGACAGGCATGATTACAGGTGTTGGCTTTTTAATTCACGTCTTTGCTTCTTGGTATATGCGTGGCGAAGAGGGCTATGCTCGTTTCTTCTCCTATTTCAACCTGTTTGTTGCCAGTATGATGATATTGGTGTTGGGTGATAACCTTACCTTATTGTTCTTGGGCTGGGAAGGTGTAGGACTGTGTTCTTACCTATTGATTGGTTTTTATTATGCCAATCCTGCCAATGGTTGGGCTGCGATTAAAGCTTTTACCGTGACTCGTGTTGGTGATGTCTTCTTATTGATTGCATTATTCTTGTTGTATCAACAGTTTGGTACTTTAGATACACGTACCATTATCGACCATGCACATACGGTTTTGACCGATAGTAATATTGCATTCTGGACTGCATTAATGTTGTTCCTTGGTGCAGCAGGTAAATCGGCACAGATTCCATTACAAACGTGGTTGGCGGATGCAATGGCAGGTCCTACGCCTGTTTCAGCGTTGATTCACGCTGCAACGATGGTCACGGCAGGGGTGTATTTAACCAGTCGCTTATTTAGCGTGTTTGAAATGGCACCTGAAATTTTGGTGTTTATTTCGATTGTGGGTGCAGTGACCTTGTTGGTTGCTGGCTTTGCTGCTTTGGTACAAACCGACATCAAACGTATTCTGGCGTATTCAACTATGAGCCAGTTGGGTTATATGTTTATGGCAGTGGGGGCGGAAGCCTATCAGGCGGGTTTGTTCCACATGCTGACGCACGCATTCTTTAAAGCCTTATTATTCTTGTCTTCAGGTGCGGTGATTCTTGCTTATCATCATGAACAGAATATCTTTAAGATGGGTGGTTTGTTTAAGCATAATAAATTCTTATTTGCGTGTTTTGCCATTGGTGGTGGTGCATTGGCAGCATTACCGTTTATTACCGTGGGTTATTTTTCCAAAGATGCGATTTTGGGTGCAGTCTATGCACAAGCTACGATTGCCAATTTACCTGTATATAACAGTTTGTACTGGGTGGGTGTGGCAGGTGCATTCCTCACTTCAATTTATACCTTCCGTCTGATTTGGGTGGTGTTTTTTGGTACAGAAAAAACTGCTTATCATCCCATCAAAGGTGCAACCTATTGGCTGCCGCTTTCGATTTTGGCCGTGTTATCCACTTTTGTTGGTGCAACTTTAAAGGCACCTGTGGAGCACTTGTTAAATTCGGCAAAAATTCCATCATTCGTGATTCCAGAACAGCTTGAAGCTGCGGTACATGGTGCAGAACATACAGCCGTTGCGATTGCATTGGTGGGTCTAGTGCTGGGTGTGGTGTTATTTGTGTTTGCTTATGACAAAGTCAAGCAGTTGGCAAATACCTCATTTGGGGTAGGCGTGACACATATCTGGCGTAGTGCATTCGGTTTTGATGCGTTATATGACCTTGTTTTTGTTAAACCATATTTATTGATTACGCGTTTATTGGGTCGTGATCCAATTGATGGTGTATGGCTGGTTTTGCCTGCATTGGTCAAAGGTGGACATAAGTTCACCAGTTGGCGACAAACAGGCGTATTACGTGAATATGCTGCGAGTATAGGCTTGGGTATTGTGGTGTTATTAATCATCCTGATTGTTACGCAAGTGGGGGTATAAGATGGAAAATAATTTACTTCTTCCCGCACTGATTCTGGTTCCGTTTATTGCAGGCTTCCTGTGCTGGATTACAGATAAAGTTCAAGTGAAAGAACACTCAACCTTGCCGAAGTGGATTGGTTTGATTGGGATGCTTATTACGCTGGGTTTGTCGATTGCGTTATGGCAAACTGGGACTTACCAATTTTCTCCGCAAGCGGCTGTACCTGAATGGGCAGCACAGTTCCAGATGCAATGGATTCCAACGTTTGGGATTAGTATTCATTTGGCAGCTGATGGTTTATCCATGTTAATGGTCGCCTTGACGGCATTGCTCGGTGTGATGGCGGTTGGCTGTTCGTGGTCAGAAATCCAGAAGAATGAGGGCTTTTTCTTCCTAAACTTATTGTGGAGTTTGGGCGGCGTTATCGGGGTATTCCTTGCCATTGATATGTTCCTGTTCTTCTTCTTTTGGGAGATGATGCTGGTACCGATTTACTTCCTGATTGCACTTTGGGGGCATAAAGGCTCAAATGGTCGTTCACGTGTGTATGCAGCAACCAAGTTTTTTATCTATACCCAAGTATCAGGTTTAATCATGCTGGTCGGGATTCTTGCCCTCGTTTTGATTAACTATACGCAACAATTACAAATTAATCCTGAACAGGCTCGTATTACCTTTGACTATATGCAGTTGCTGGGTACGACATTACCACAAGGTCTGGATTATGCCTTGATGTTGTGTTTCTTCATTGGTTTTGCAGTGAAATTGCCAGTATTCCCATTGCATGGTTGGTTGCCTGATGCACATGCACAAGCACCAACGGCTGGTTCTGTGGATTTGGCGGGTATTTTGATTAAAACAGCAGCTTATGGTTTGATTCGTTTTACCATTCCATTTTTCCCAGAAGCATCGGCAGAGTTTGCCAATATTGCGATTACACTGGGAATGATTGGAATTTTCTACGGTGCATTCCTTGCGTATCAACAAACAGATATGAAGCGTTTGCTGGCATATACCTCGATTTCACACATGGGCTTTATTCTATTGGCGATTTATGCAGGCAATATCATTAGCTATCAGGGCTTGATGATTATGATGCTGGCACATGGTCTGTCTTCTGCGGCGTTGTTTATCATGTCTGGTCAGATTTATGAACGTTTGCATACACGTGATTTGCGTTTAATGGGTGGTTTGCGTGGTCAGCTGCAATATTTGCCATTCTTTTTGATGTTCTTTGTTGCTGCGTTGGTCGGTATTCCTGGTTTGGGTAACTTTATTGGTGAATTTCTGATTTTGATGGGTTCATTTAATGTTTATCCAGTCTTTACGATTATTGCGGCGGTGAGTTTGGTCTTTGCTGGTTTGTATGGTCTGATTTTGATTCATAAGGCGTTATTTGGTACACCGAATCCTGAGCAAGCAAAGCACTACACACAGCCATTGAAAGATTTATCTGCACGTGAAGTCAGTATTTTAATGATTGCGGTCATCGGCTTGGTGTGGTTGGGATTGTATCCACAAACGATTCTTGATGTCTCAAATTCAAGCATGGAATGGATTGTAAATAGCTATGTGTCACATGCTCAGACTGTGGCAGAGCCAGTAGCTCACCTTAACCCAACGGAGATACAGTAAGCCATGAACTTCTCTATTTCGTTTTCGGAGCTATATGCGTTAGCACCTGTGATGATCGTGGCACTGACAGCCGTGATCACCATGCTTTTGGTTGCACTTAAACGTCATCATACCATCGTTGCAACTGCAACGGTGGTAGGGTTAAACCTTGCAGCCTTGTTGATTATTCGTGACTTATGGCTTGGTGTAGAGCCTGTTAATATTATGGGTTTATTTGTGATTGACCCATTTGCACATGTGTATATGTTGATGATTTTGGTGGCAGCATTAGCATGTTGTACCCTGTCTCATGCGTATATTGATAGTTACCAAGACCAAAAAGAAGAATTGTATCTTTTGGTACTGGTTTCTGTATTTGGTGCGATGTTGATGGTGGCGAGTACCCATTATGCGTCGTTCTTTATTAGCTTGGAAACCATGTCGATTCCAGTCTATGGGATGTTGGCGTATACCTATCAGCGTAGAAATTCACTCGAAGCAGGCATTAAATATTTGGTATTGTCTGCAACAGCATCGGCGATGTTGTTAATGGGCTTTGCTTATGTCTATGCTTATACGGGTGAGATGGGCTTTACCAATTCTGCTTTAAAAATCATTGAGCATTTGAATGAGCCATTGGTGGTGATCGGTTTAGGTTTGGTCTTATTTGCTTGTGCATTTAAATTATCGCTAGCACCATTTCATAAATGGACACCTGATGTCTATCAAGGTGCACCAACACCGATGGCAACCTTCCTTGCAACAGTGGCAAAAGTGGCAATGTTGGGTTTGGTTCTACGCTATATCTTGACTTCAGGTACACTGGTACTCGATGGTATGATGACGGTACTTACAATCATTGCAGTGATGTCTATTGTTGTAGGTAACTTGCTTGCTGTCACACAGGTTAATATCAAACGTATCTTGGCATATTCTTCGATTGCACATTTTGGTTATTTGTTGGTGGCATTGATTAGTACAGATGTATCCAGTGTGCAAACCATTACGGTCTATATCGCGACTTATACACTCACCACGATTGGTGCATTTGGTGCAGTCTCATTGATGTCTAGCCCATATAACAATTTGGATGAAGCGGAAAGTCTAGCGGATTATCGTGGTTTGTTTTGGCGTCGTCCTGTTTTAACCGCAACTTTAACGGTGATGATGTTATCGTTGGCAGGTATTCCACTGACAGCAGGTTTTATTGCTAAATTTGTGGTGGTACTCTCTGCAGTTGCTGCAACCAATTGGTTCTTGGCAGCGATGATTATTATCGGTAGTGGTATCGGTTTGTATTATTACTTGCGTGTGATGGTGGTGATGTATATGACCGCACCAGATGTTCCACGTATTGATGCACAAGGCAACTGGGGTAAAACTGCAGGCGGAGCCATGGTACTTGGTGCGGCATTATTGGTGTTGTTCTTGGGTATCTATCCAGAAGCATTACTCAACTTTGCAGAGCTGGCGAAGATTGCTGTACCACACTAAGCACGTTTAAATAGTGTAAGAGCCCATAAATACGTTTGTGGGCTTTATTTTTTGGTATGAGGGATTGAAATGTTTAAAACTGGAACAGTTAAAAAATATCAAGAAGAACGAGGTTTTGGCTTTATTCAGCCTGAAGATGGTGGCAAAGATGTATTCTTTCATATTAAAGATTTCCCAAACAAAACGATATTGCCAAAAATTGGGGAGAAATTAACCTTTAGCATTGGGCAAGATGGACAAAAAATTAAAGCAATCAATATTGTTCGTTTAGAGTTCCCAAATCAGCCTGAAAAAAATCATGCCATACCCGAGCGAATTGTATCGAGGTCAAAAAGAACGAGTAAACAAGCTCATGAATCAGGTGGTTTGTTTGGAACGGTATTGGTCGTTATTATTGTGGGTGTCATAGGATATTTTGTGTATGGTTTTATTCAAGATTTTTTGCATCGAAGTGAACTGGCGAATCAACCAGTCACAACAGAAACATTACAGATTGCTAACCAACAAGTGAAGAGTAATCCAAATCATTTTAAATGTGATGGTCGGATTCACTGTTCACAAATGAATTCTAAAGATGAGGCAGATTGGTTTGCACAAAACTGCCCAGGAACTAGAATGGACGGTGATGGCGATGGTGATGCTTGCGAGAGTGATAGTCGTTGGTAGTTTTACATAAAACAAAAGAGACTGTTTATTCAGTTTCTTTTGTCTGACCTTCACAAAACTGCATAAAAGCTTTTAATCCTGGTCCTTGATATTTCTGCCGATGGAGCAGCATAAATAAAGGTCGGGTCAGTTGCCAGAATGGTGTATCCAGAATCACCAGTTTGCCTTTTTCCTGTAAAGGTTCAATCGCTAACTTAGAAATACAAGCTAGCCCGATGCCGCCCGAAACAATTTTTAAAATCGCTTCATTATGTCCAAGCGTCAGGCGAATATTGGCATTGGGTAAATCTTGCAAAATACTATGGTCAAACACTTCCCGAGTACCCGAACCTTCTTCTCGCAAAATCCATTCCACATCGGCAAAATCCGCAAGGGTTACTTCACGTTGCAATTGTGCCAAAGGGTGTGAGGGGGAACAACACACCGCCAGTTCATCATCTTGCCAATGAATACATTGGAGTTGTGGCAAATGACATGACCCCTCAATCAAAGCTAAATCTAACTGAAATTGACTCACCGCTTCAATAATTTGCCGAGTATTACCGACTTGTAGTTGTAAATGGGCTTGTGGTTGCTGTAATAAAAAATTTGCCATTAAATCAGGCACAAGATAATCACTAATGGTTAAGGTTGCCCCTAAACGTAAATCTATGCCTTGTAATTCACCTTTTGCCGCTTGTTCAAAGGCTTCACAACGTCCTAAAATTTCTAAGGCTTGCGGTAGCAAATAACGACCTAAATCATTAAGTTGTAAGCGTTTTCCTTGGCGGTCAAATAGTGGTGAACCTAAACCATCTTCCAAATCGGACAATGCCATACTGGCAGCGCTTTGGGTAAGGCGAACCGCATCACTGGCACGAGTGACTGTGCCTTCTTGTGCCACTGCAACAAATACAGCCAGTTGGCGAAGCGTCATACGCATAAACACGCCCTTAAATGTAGAACACTAAAATGATAACTCATGCTAACATAAATACTTTATCCGATACTATAAAGCGACCATGTCTGAAGAAAAATATACTTTAGAAACCGTACGTTCAGTCAAACGCTGGGCAAGTAATTTATTTAGTTTTACGATTACTCGTCCTACGCATTTTCGCTTTACCGCAGGACAGTTTGCCCGTATCGGCATTTTGGCTGATGGTGAATTGATTTTTCGAGCCTATTCGGTGGTATCCTCACCATTTGATGAAACATTAGAATTTTTTTCCATTGTTGTGCCTGATGGGGCATTTACTTCACGTTTACAACATCTTAAAGTCGGTGACCCATTATATTTAGAAAAAATTCCGTATGGTTTTTTAACTTTGGCACGTTATCAACAACCTGCACCGCATGATTTATGGTTATTGGCAACGGGTACAGGTTTAGCACCGTTTATTTCAATTTTACAAGACTTTGATACTTGGCAAAAATACCAAACGATTGTGTTGGCATATAGTGTTAGAACGCAGCAAGAACTGGCGTATATTGATAAAATGAATGAGATTCAACAGACCTTTGGTGAGGGTGGGGCAGAATTTTACTTTTTACCGATTATCACGCGTGACCCACTGGCACGGTTAAATCAGCGTTTACCCAAATTAATTGAATTGGGAAGATTAGAAGAAAGTGTCAATTTAAAACTCAATGTCGATAGCAGTCATGTCATGTTGTGTGGTAATCCACAAATGGTTGAGGACACCAAAGAAGCCTTAAAATCTCGTGGTTTAGTGATGAATCGTAGAGGTGTGGGAAATATTGCGGTGGAAAATTATTGGTAGGGGGTGTCAAATTGACACCATTGGTTTTTAGCTGTATTATGAATATGAAGAAGTGTATCTATAAAGGTGGGTAGGAATGGGTACTTTAAGTGTTCATAAAATAGCTAGTAAAGACAGAATTTCTGCTAGAGTTAATCATGATATTTATCAAACGATTGTAAAAGCAGCAGAAAGTAATAGTCAAAGTATTAACGATTTTGTGATACAAGCGGCTTTGTCACAGGCACAAGATATTCTACAACGTCAGCAATTACAATGGATTACCGTTGCAAATGATAATGAGGCGTTATGGCTTGCTGAAAAAATGCAACAATCGACCCCTATCAATGCAAAATTAGAAGCTGCACTCGCCCAATATCAACAGGTTCTACAACAAAAATGCAAAAAGTAGAATTTTTAACCACAGCTTTTAGCGATTTAACCGAACAGCAAATTGTGCAAGGTCGTCAATTTTTTGATTGCGGTGAATTGTCACTAAATCATTATTTACAGAATGTGATGCGTGGGCATGACAGTAAAGGTATTACCAAATCATTTATTTTATTAGATGAAATCCAAAGCCATTTTGTAGGATATTATTCATTAACGCATTGTTCGTTTAATTTAGGGCAAGTTTCCCTTGATGTGTTGAAAAATTTAAAATTAAAAAATGCAAAATTTGATGTGCCTGCACTGCGATTAAGTCGTTTGGCGATTGATTTAAAATATCAATCTAAAGGTTATGGACGATTATTGATTGCAGAAATTTATCAAAGAGCTTTATTGTCCAAAGCAAATGCTGGTTGTGTCTTTATTGTTGTTGATGCTTTGAGTGAATCCGCAAGAGCATTTTATTTAAGTTATGGTTTTGAATCATCACCAGAGAATCCAATGTTATTGTATATGTCTGTATAGAAAGAACAATTATCTTGATATGAATTTTAAGTTAATGCACAAACATATCCATAAATTCCCGAATTTCCTTAATAGCAGTGTCAGTATCGGTGCATAGCCATGTTGGTTCAAAGATACCAACGTAATACGCCAAATGTTCTGCTGCAACCACAAGCCGAATCGAACA
>SSHE01000110.1 GCA_008017315.1 Acinetobacter sp. | reverse complement strand
GCTTTTACCAATAGTTTATTTACTGCTTCTAAATTTTTTTGATTTTCTTCCCAGTTGTAAGCATATTTATTACGTTCTGCAATCTTTATAATACTTCGTAAATGATGTGCTTTTAAAATATCTGTACCTGACAAACGCTTTCCACCCGTATTTAGGGTTTCAAAAAAATTATATGCTAAATCCTCATTTTCAACAACGACAATCGTGACATTGATTTTTTCTAAGTCAATGGTTTCAAAGTTCACGTTTAAAAAATGATGGTGATTTAATTTTATATTTTTCAAAGAAATAGGGTGACTATATTTTATTCCAAAATCAGATTTTGATTGAATAAATGATAAAATTTGTAAAGTTGTAAGTCGTTGCTGTCCATCTATAATTTCAAGGTCGTTTTGTTTGTTTTTGTGCAAAACAATACTACCTAAATAGAATAAAGGTTTTTCATCAGTTCGTTCTTGGTGTTGTTTAATTTGAGCTAAAAGTTTGTTTATTTCTTTTGGTGTCCAAACATAAGGTCTTTGATATTCGGTGATAACAAGCGTTTGTTGCTTGTCAAACAAGTCTTTTAGCATAAGACTTTCTACGATTATTTTTTCCATTTCAGATTCTACTGTTTGGTATTTTAGATAACAGTTGGTTAAGCCAGTTGAAACCCATGTATCACATGTTGAATTTTTAGGCTCAACTTACCGCTTAACCATAATACTTCACACATCATTGCTGCTGTTGTTCCTGTTGCCATCGTCTTTGCTGCAACTTGTCGGCTTCGACTTCACGCTTATTTAACGCACGTTCATATAGCTTTGTGCCTTTCAATTCAGGCGGCAGATATTCTTGTAAAACAAAGTGTTCGGGGTAACTATGTGGATACAGATAATCTACACCATAGCCTTGTTGTTGCATGAGTTTGGTTGGGGCATTGCGTAAATGCAACGGTACAGGTAAATGGGCTGTTTTGTCGGCAAGTTCCATCGCTTTATTCATCGCAAGGTAAGTACTGTTACTTTTTGGGCTAGTCGCTAGATATACCGCACATTGTCCCAGTACAATGCGAGCTTCGGGCATTCCTATGGCTTGTACAGTACGGAAGCATTCTCCTGCCAGTAGCAAAGCGTTCGGATTGGAGTTGCCAATATCTTCCGATGCTGCAATCAGCATACGACGAGCAATAAATACAGGATCTTCACCACCTTTGAGCATCCGTGCCAACCAGTATAGCGTTGCATCGGGGTCACTGCCTCGAATCGATTTAATCAATGCCGAAACCACATCATAATGCTGTTCGCCTGATTTGTCATAACGGGCAATATTTTGCTGGGCAACTTTCACTACCAAGGTATTATTGATGCTATTTTCCTGCTCAGGTTCAAAAGTGCTTGCCACCAAATCCAGAAGATTTAAAGCTTTACGAGCATCTCCAGCTGAGAACTGAATCAAGGCTTCATATTCTTCGATCACAATTTGACGTGGTTTTAAAAACTTATCCTGTGCTATCGCACGTTGTAATAATTGTTGAATCGCTGTGTCATCTAAGGCATGTAAAGTATAGACCTGACAACGAGATAATAAGGCACTATTGACTTCAAAGGATGGGTTTTCTGTGGTTGCACCAATTAAAGTAATTTTACCTTTCTCGACTGCACCGAGTAAGGCATCTTGTTGTGATTTATTAAAACGATGAATTTCATCAATAAATACTACAGGACTAAGCAAATCGCCGCTTTCGGCAATCACTTCCCGCAATTCTTTGACCCCTGTATTTAAAGCGGATAGGCTAATGAATGGTCTATCGACCGCCTGTGCCAGCAACAATGCAATCGTGGTTTTACCCACGCCTGGAGGCCCCCAAAAGATAATCGAGGGTAAATGCCCCTGATCGATCATTTGTCGTAAGGGGGCATGTTCACCCAGCAAATGTTCTTGCCCGATAATTTCGGACAAATCACGAGGGCGTAATCGCTCAGGTAAAGGGATATGGTGATCAGACATAAAATATTCGATAAGGGTTTAAAAAAGATTCTACAATGAACTATACACTGGTGAAAGAGATTTAACGCACCCAACGCACCACATAGCCCTCTATCTGTTCTGCATCAATTTCAGTTTCAGAAATACAACGTCTAGCAACCGATTTTTTTGCCTTTATTACACTTTGGCGTGACCCTGTATTGAGATAATGCCATGAAGGTAAATTTTTGCCCTCGTATATCCGACGATAGGCACAGCTTGGCGGTAGCCATGTAATGGTTTTGAGCTTTTCAGGAGTAAGTGAAATACAATCAGGTACATGCTGCTGTCGGTTGGGATAATCGCTACATTGTGCAGTTTGGCAATCCAACAATTTACACGCCACTTTGGTATAGACCACCTCGCCTGTGTCATCATCTTCTAGTTTGACTAGACAGCACAGACCACAACCATCACAAAGTGCCTCCCACTCCATAGGACTTAATTCATCTATGCGATAACGTTGCCAAAATTGTGGGCGTAATTGCGGATGATCCATAATCTATGTTGATCCAAATTGACATGCGATGAATTGTAACAGTTTTATCCACAAAAGACCGTTTCAAAGCTGTGTCTTTTCATTATCATCAGAAGCATTTAGATGATACAGGAAGAAAATCGTGGCACATTCAATCAGCATTCGGGAAATTGCATATCAGGATAGCACAGGACAAAATCTCATTGGCTATTTCGCTTATCCAGAGGGGCAAAGCGATCTGGCTGGTGTTTTGGTTTGTCCAGAATGGTGGGGGCGTAATGATTATGTTGAACGTCGAGCCATTGAGCTGGCAGAACAAGGCTATGCAGCTTTTGCCATTGATATGTATGGCGATAAAAAACTGGCGGCAGATGCCAAAACAGCGAATGCCTATATGATGGCTACTTTTGAACAGCCCGATACGATTGTCCATCGTGCGACTGCTGGCTTACAAACACTGGCAGCACAACCTGAGGTCGATCGCTCACGTTTGGCTGCAATTGGCTTTTGTTATGGTGGCAAAGTCGCACTGGAACTGGTTCGCTCTGGTGCAGATATTAAGGCAGTCAATACTTTCCATGCTTTTTTGGCAACGCAAAACCCTGCCCAAGTGGATATATTCAAGGCAGAAGTGGTGGTGGCACATGGCGAAGAAGATAGCATGGTCAGTTTGGATGAAATTGAACAATTTAAACAGGAAATGACCGCTGCCCATGTCAAATATCGAGTCGATATTTATCCACATGCCAAACATGGTTTTAGTAATCGAGCAGCCGATGAAAATGCCCTCAAAAATGGGGTAGATTTAGGCTATGATCGTTTGGCAGAAACCGAATCGCTGGATGCTATGTATGCCCTATTGGCACGTACACTCGGCTAGGACGAACTGGACAATGCCATGCTCAATGGGCATTGTCCATTAGAAACCACTATTCGGTTGTTGTAAAAATTCAATTTCCGCAAGCGTAGATTGCCGTCCCAAAATCGCATTGCGATGTGGATAGCGTCCAAAACGGTCGATAATATGTTTATGCTGTTGCTCAAAATCTAGCGTCAGCTCATCACCTAGACGCTGGAATAATGCAACAGCACATTCATGAATCGCCTTTGATTCACTGTGCATAAAAGGCATGTATAAAAATTTGCGTTGCATGGGGTCAAGTTGTTGATCAAGTTTCAGTGAAATGGCTTCCTGTGCCAAAGCCAATGCCATCGCATCTTGTGCAAATGCTCGTGCTTGTTCCCGAAATAAATTGCGAGAAAATTGATCTAATACAATAATTTCTGCCAAACGCCCCTCGGCATCTCGTCGCCAGTCCCATAATTCACCTAATGCTGCACGACGATGCGTATCAGCAAAATGTTCACGAATATTGTGATCAAATTCTGCCGATTTGACAAACCATAAAGGTCGTTGTGCTGCTGCAAACCAAAAGTCTAAAACTGCCTGTGCTGTCATGATTGCTCTGCCATATTATCAATGAATACGATAAAATCACACTTTCAAAATATCGAATAGTATAAAATTGTGTGAAAAACTTATCGGCATTTATATGCCGAACTTGATATGATCAACAACGCTTTCCCCAGATAGAGTAACACTATGAGTGAACCTTGCAACGCTTCGACCTACACACAGCCAGCATGGCTCAAACCCATACATTTACAGGGCATGTTACGTGGGATTGAACGTGAAAGTTTACGGATGCAAGCCAATGGGTTTTTATCCCAGCAAACGCATCCGCAAGGTCTAGGATCAGCACTTACTCATCCACATATCACCACGGATTATTCGGAAGCCTTATTGGAATTCATTACCCCACCGAAAAAAAGCATCCCCGAAGTACTCCACTTTTTGCAAGATTTACATAGCTTTACCTATCAGCATTTACCCCAAGGTGAAAGTCTATGGTCATTATCTATGCCTTGTATGCTGGATGATCAAGAGGATCATATTCCTTTGGCACAATATGGCAACTCCAATATGGGTCAATTTAAAACCCTGTATCGTCGTGGTTTAGGTGTGCGTTATGGTCGTCGGATGCAGACTATTTCAGGGGTACATTACAACCTGTCTTTTCCTGATGCTTTATTTGAACAATTACAACAACATGATCGCAATCCTGAATATCAACAACTCAGTTTACAAGACTATCGTAGCCTGCGTTATTTTGGTTTGATTCGTAATTTTATCCGTCGTATTCCGATGGTGATGTATCTGCTGGGAGCAAGCCCAACGGTGTGCCGTTGTTTTGTCACCGATCGGCAGCATAATTTACAACCATTGAACAAAGGTACATTGTATCTACCTGATGCCACTGCATTACGCATGGGACGTTTGGGTTATCAAAATTCAGCTCAACGTGCGTTAGGGATTCATTACAACAACTTGGCAGGTTATTTGGCTGGAATGAATAATGCTATCCATCAACCTTATCCTGAATTTCAGGCACTTGGGCTGGATGATGCCAACGGACAGCCGATTCAGATTAATGACCATATTCTACAAATCGAAAATGAATATTACAGTCTGATTCGTCCAAAACAGCCGCCACAAGGCAATGAAACGCCATCTCAAGCACTGGCGGCACGAGGCGTTGCCTATGTCGAGTTACGTGCTGTCGATGTCAATCCATACAGCCCAATAGGGATTAATAAAGACAGTGCGGCTTTTTTGGAAATATTGGCACTGTATTGCCTGATGACTGATAGCCCAGAAATTTCCACACAAGAGCAAGATTTGATTGAACAAAATCAAGAAAATACAGTCAATACTGGTCGTCAAGTGGATTTGAGCATTCAGACATTACAGGGCAAAGTGAAACTACAGGATTGGATGGTACAGCAACTCGATGCCATGCAAAGTTATGCCGAATTGTTAGATGTTGCACAGCACAGTACGCTATACCGTGACGCATTGGCAGTGATGCAGCGACGCTGTCAAGATGTTACGCAAACTCTTTCTGCCCAAATGTTACAACAAACCATTGCCTTGGGGGGGACATGGAATTTTGGGGCACATTTGGCTGCACAATATCGGGAATTTTATGCCAATCATCCGCTTCGTACAGAGACCCAACAACAACTCGAGCAGATTGCATTACACTCTTTGGCACAGCAACAGCAATTAGAAGCACAACCACAACCAGATTTTAGCGAATATTTACGACCTTATCGCACGCTGGTGGAGAATATTTAATGCAGCTTAATTATCGTTTAGTCAATGCGTTATTGGTACTTGCCAGTATTGTCGGCATTGCTTTTGCACTCTATCTTGAGCATGTACAAGGTTTAAACCCTTGTCCTCTCTGTGTATTTCAGCGTGTTGGCTTAATTGCGATGGGTCTTGTTGCTCTGATTGCCCTGATTCACCATCCGAAAAAACGCTGGGCAAGACGTGGTTATAGTGTGTTCTCAACGCTTGCGATTGGTTGGTCTTTTGGCGTTGCTGCTCGTCATGTTTGGTTACAGCATTTACCACCCGACAAAGTACCTGCCTGTGGGCCTGGGTTAGACTACCTTGTAGAAGCCCTGCCATTTAAGCAAGTATTATCCCAAGTCCTCACTGGTTCTGGTGAATGTGCAACGATTGATTGGTCATTTTTGGGGCAATCACTACCCTTTTGGTCGCTGCTGTTCTTTACAGGATTATTGCTCCTCAATCTTTGGCAATTGATTCGGAAATAAATCGTATTCATCAGGTACATTTCCGCCAAAAAGCGTTATGCTGCATGACAGAGTGAATTTTTCAGATTTCAATCCCCAAGGTGGTCTGTCATGCCGATTTATCACAACAAACGCATCCTCGTAGCTGTGCTGTTCCTTACAGGTTGTGCTACTGTACCACCGCAACCGAGAAGCTTTGAGCAACTGGGGCAATATCAAACTATTCCACTTAATTCGTCCAGTTATCGCATCAGTTTTAAAGCCGATGCCCACTTATCTTATGGCAATGCCGAAGAAATTACCTTACTCAAAGCTGCACAATTCACCGTACAGCAAGGTTATGATGTGTTTAAAGTGCTGGATGACCCTAGCAACCGCAGCAATCAACAGCAGCCACGACAAGCCGTCATTTATCCCAATCCACCTTATTTTCCACAATATCCATACCATCGCTATCGTCCATACTGGCATGAGCCGTTTATGGATATGCCCTATGTGGTCAATGTCGAACCCACTGAAATCTCTTATACTATCCAAATGTTTAAAAAACAGCTTGCTCCTGCCGATGCGTTTGAAGCCGTACCGATTTTACGTACACTTGGAGCAAAATATGGTGTAGGTGCAGATGGCACAGCCCTTGTACCTGAAAACAAAAATTCAACTTTAAAATAACAGCTTATGAATACACCTGAACCACACGACATCCCAAGTCTGGATAAGTCCAAACAATTAGCGACATTCGCCCTCATTATCGCAGTGCTATGCTGGATCAGTCTGATGGTCACTGTCAAGATACTCCCCGAATACGCATGGCTGATTCATATCCTGATGCTCTCAGCAGAGGCTGGTGTAGTGGGTGGTCTAGCGGACTGGTATGCCATTACGGTATTATTTCGTAATCCTTTTGGTAAATTACCCCTGCCCAAACTCTTGCGTGACCATACCGAGATTATTCCACGCAACAAAGCACGTATTGCTGTATCCATGGGGCGTTTTGTACAGGAAAACTTTTTATCTCCAACGATTGTACAGCAAAGTTTGGCAAAAACCGATGTCAGTCTTGCCGTCGGTAATTGGCTCAATAATGCGGATAATAGTCAAAAAATTGTCGGTTTTGTCCAGCAAGGTGTGCCGAAAATCTTTGAATTTGTCGGTGAACATCAAATCAGCCAATTCATTCAAGACAACAGCGTACAATGGGTCAAAAATACCGACATCAACCGCCTTGCCAGCGAAATGTTACGTGCGGTACTGGATAACGATTTCCATCAGGAAGTGTTGCAACGTGGGTTGGATATGGCACATCAATGGGTCAAAACCCATCCTGAACAGACCTACCGCATTACCCAACGTTTATTTGATGAACTCGGTGTCGGCAGATTGGCAAAAGGGGCAACCTTTATTGGTATTGATGTCCAACAACGTACCATTAATGCCTTTATTAGCAAAGTCGAACAGGCTTTGGAAAATCCTGACCATCCATACCGTGAAGGTATCGAACAGGCAGCCCGTCATCTCATGCTACAACTGACCGATGACGAAAGTGCTGCCAGCATCCGCCTAAACGACACCAAGAATGCACTCTTGGACAGTCATCAACTGCTCAATTTTATTGGAACATCGGTTGCGATTTTATGCGATGCGATCAAAAATGATTTACAGCAGGAACATTCAGGCATTGCTGCCAACTTACATGCCGTTATCATGCAGCTCGGGCAAAATATTCAGAACAATGCGGCCGTGCGTGAAGTCTTTAATCAGAGTATTAGCGACCTTGCCACCCAACTCAGTGCCGATTATAGTGACAAAATCATTGCCTTCATCAGCGAACGTATTCATGAATGGGATTCTCGTGAGATGATTGACAAAATCGAAAGTGAAGTCGGTGGCGATTTGCACATGATTCGGGTCAATGGCGTGGTCGTCGGGGCATTTATTGGCTTGGTGCTGGGTGTGGTACGTGCCCTATTTGAGCATTGGGTCTAAATTGATCGTATTTTTAAATGAAAATTAAACAATCCTTCAATGGCTTGCAACACATTTAACCGCTCAGGCAGCAATCCTGATCCTATTTAATCAGTTTAAACGGTACTCCATAATGGCACTACAAGGACAGCTTCTCAAAGACCGTAAACTCTGGAAAGTCTTTTTAATCTTTCTCTTGCCCTTGATTGCCACCAACATCCTACAAAATCTTTCTGGAACAATTAACACCATCTTTGTTGGGCAAATGATGGGGGTTGATGCCGTGGCAGCCGTCGCTGTGTTCTTTCCGATTCTGTTTTGTTTGCTTGCCTTTATTATTGGATTATCCGCAGGTTGCACCGTATTGATTGGACAGGCATGGGGTGCAAAGAATCTGGAAAAACTCTACAGTATTGTAGGTTCAACCTTATTTATGACCCTGATTGGCAGTATGGTCATCGCTATTGCAGGTGTGACGTTTACCCAGCCCTTACTACAATTGCTCGGTACAGACCCCAAGGTCATGCACTTATCACTGCCTTATGTACAATGGATGCTGGCAGGTAGTCCCATTCTGTTTATCTACATCATTTATACCTCGATTCTACGAGGTGTTGGTGATAGCGTCACACCACTGATTGCATTGGGGCTGACCAGTGTGATTGGTTTGATCGTCACACCTATCTTGATACAGGGAAAATTTGGTTTTCCCAAACTTGGCATTATTGCACCTGCCATTGCCACCTATATTGGTTATAGTTGCGTGCTGCTGTTTTTGTTTATGTATCTCAAACATAAACAGCATCCTTTACAAATGAATCGCACGCTATTTCGCCATATTCGCCACCATCCCCAAATGAGTAAATTAATTCTCAAAATGGGCGTACCAACAGGCGTACAAATGCTCACCACATCCATTGCTGGACTGGTGATTATTGGCATGGTCAATCGCTTTGGTGCAGAAGCCACCGCAGCCTATGGTGCAGTCAATCAGGTACTCAACTATGTACAATTCCCTGCGATGTCGATTGGTATTGCCGCTTCTATTTTTGCGGCACAAGCGATTGGGGCAAATCAAATTGAACTGGTACGCAAAGTGACACGCACGGCGTTAATCATGAACCTACTGCTCACAGGTGCATTGATTACGCTGGGTTATCTTGGTGCAAAGTCATTGATGGCATTATTTATTACCGATGCACACGTCGTTGCATTGGGGCAAGAATTACTCTTTATCGTACTGTGGTCTTTGTTATTCTTTGGTGCAAGTGCTGTATTTGCTGCCATCATGCGTGCTAGTGGTACAGTGATTGCTCCCATGTTGATCAATATGTTTGCAATCCTCGTGATTGAAATCCCATTAGCCTATGCTTTTAGCCATCTCTGGGGGTTAAAAGGCATCTGGATTGGCTATGCGGTTGCCTTTGTCAGTTTGTTCTTTTTACAAGCTGCCTATTATCAATTCGTCTGGAAAAAGAAATCTATACAACGCTTAATCTAAATTGTGTTATCATAGGGGTAATTGACTATGTTTCATACAAAACATATAGAATATTTTTTCAAATCATGACTTTATAGAGAATAATCTTATGCCAAAATATCTCTTTATATTGGTTCTTTCCATGATGACAGCCACCATTACAGGCTGTAAAGACATATTGGATGTCCTCACCACAACCAATAGTGAAGAGCCTGCTGCCAAAGAAGAAATCTATCGTAAAAAATTAAAAACTGACTTGAAACAGTTGGATCAAATCAGAACCACCAGCAATACGGCCTTTATCGAGCTTGAAGATAAACTCAAACAAACCGCCAAGAAAAACACATCTACACTTGCGGTGCGTCAAGAATTGCAAAATTTTGCGGCAAACTTGCGGAGTCAAAATGACCAATTTCGAGTACAGTATTTTGCAACCAGTGAAGTGGCTAAACTCCGTAACAAAATCATGCAGCTCAATTATGCGACCATTCAAATCATTGCGGTGATTGAAAATCCAAATGAAGTCTCCAAACGCCTCAATCACTATTTCAACCAACAAGAAAAATTTATCGCCGACTACAACAAAATGAGAGCTGAAGTCGAAACCTCACTTTAAATTTTGGGAGCTGATGCGTGCGTGCACTTATTCAACGCTGCAAAGCAGCTCATGTCAGTATTGAAGGGGAAATTGTAGGGCAAATTGAACATGGGTTGGTGGTATTACTGGGCTTAGGCCGAGATGACACACTGGATAAAGGCAAAAAATTGCTGGATAAAATCCTAAAATACCGTGTTTTTACAGATGAATACGGCAAAATGGGCTGTAGTGTACAGCAAGTAAGCGGTGGCGTTTTGCTGATTTCACAATTCACCCTATACGCCCAAACCCAAAAGGGCTTACGTCCAGATTTTGCACCCGCCATGCCCCCAATCGCAGCAGAACAACTGTACCAGCAATTGGTAGATTATCTCAAATCACAATATGAACCAGTTGCCACAGGTATTTTTGCCGCAGATATGCAAGTTCAACTCATCAATGATGGGCCAGTGACGTTTATGCTAGAAGTGGAATAATGTGTCAAACGTCTATTGCTCAATCTTCGGCGTGAAAAAATTTAGCTTTGCCAATTTGCAATGCCTCTAAATAAGAGACGAACCTGAGTAGAAACCTGTTCGATATATTGTTGCTGCCAATCGACCAATTCACCGCCTGTATATTGTGTTGCAAAATCCAACCACGTCATTGCCCATGTAAAAGATAAATTCACCAAAATAGAGGACATCACACGCAAATCATCACTACTTTTGATATGTTTAAAATCAGCACTGGCACTAAAATCATTGGCCAAATCCTGAACTAATAACTCTATTTCTTGACTAATCTCACCTCGTACCGTAGTTGAACCACCCCAACGCTCGGCAATCAAAAACATCCAATCCTGTGGGCTCTCATCTACAGCACGAAAGAAAAATTGAATACTGGTCTGAGTTTTGGAATGTTCATGACTCAGATAGCCCTGCCGTAAGGTGAGAATCATTTGACGCAAACGCTCGGAAACCTGCTCAATCAGTGCTTCACCCAATTTGTCCATATCTTCAAAATGACGATAAAATGCTGTTGGAACCAAGCCGACTTCACGGGTAATTTCACGCAAGCTAATAGTACTAAATGAGCGTCCAGACGTGCTGAGCTTGAGTGCCGCATCTAAGAGTGCTTGACGACTTTGTTGTTTACGCTCATCACGAATAGACATCACACAACCTTAAATCAGATGAAAAAAATAGGGGAAAAACCAGAGATATTGAAGATTCAACGGCTCTAGTCTAACAAAAAATGCCATCATGAGATAAAAAATATCGTTTGAAATAGAAAATTGAGCAAAGATCTAAAAAAACATGTATTTTAAATAAATAAAAATCAGTCCATTACAAATGATTGCCAAGAAAGTTGAAAAAATTTAGTGTACAAGTGTTTACTTAAATAAATAAACTGATATAGTGTACACATGTTCACAAAGAACACGCTTGTTCACTCAATAAAAAACAGCACCAAAGAGGAACTTTTTATGAGCATCGTAACATACCAACCACAGGCAACATACCAACCACACTGGGTGAGAGCCGATTTTATCGACTTCGTATTGGAAAAGCTAAACCCTTTATTTAGCTTTAAAAAAATTAAAGCCAAAGTTGTGGCACAACAAACACTTAGCTCGGATATGTATCAGGTCACACTTGAACCAAATGATAAATTTAGCCGCATGTGGCAGGCAGGACAATCGGTTCTGGTGACCGTACAAATCGCCAGTGTTTATCATCAACGTCATTATTCGATTGTTGAAATCAATGCACAAGGGCAAATTGTACTTGGCATTAAAGCACAAGGTTTGGTATCGAATTTCATCACGCAAAATCAATCTGATGTTGTAATTGAGCTTTCACAGGCTCAAGGCGAGTTTGTGTTACATCAAGGCAAAGCTCCTGCATTGTTGATTGCATCAGGTAGTGGTATTACTGCCATCTATGCCATGTTGAAACAAGCCTTAAAGCAAAATGTAGAAAAGGTCGATGTGTTATATTTTAACCGTTCTCCTGTCTATCATTTTGAAATGCAAGCCCTTGCAGATCAATACCCACAGCTTAATTATCGCTTTGTGAATACCGTACAACAAAAACAACATTTTGATGAAAAATTACTCAAAAATGTTTGTGCGGATTGGAACAACACACAAAGTTATGTCTGTGGTTCATCCGCATTAATGAAAGCGGTAAAAGATTTGTATCAGTCACATGACAAAGCGGACTTATTACACAGTGAATATTTCCAACCTGTAATAGATGAAGCGGCAACTGAACAACCGATTAGCTTCCGTCGTTCACAACGTGATTTTATTGCGACACAAACTTTATTGGTCAGTGCCGAAGAAGCAGGTTTACGCCCAACTTCAGGCTGTCGTATGGGGATTTGTAATACCTGTACCTGTACCAAAGTTAGTGGTGTGACAAAAAACATTTTAACGGGTGAAATCGAAAGCGAAGATAACCGCCCAATCAAACTGTGTATCAGTCAGGCGATGAGTCCTGTCGTGATTGATCTTTAAGCCAAATATATAGAATTAAAAGGAAAATAGCCATGAATAGCGCCGTTAAATTTCCATTAAACAGTAAGTCAAAATTCTTAACACCTGCTCAAATCGAAGAATTTGGGGCAAAAATTGAAGCGATTCGTCTGGAAGTCATGAACGATCTTGGCGAACAAGATGCCCAATACATCTATAAAGTACGTAATTTCGTACGTTATACCGAAATTGCTTCCCGTGGTATGTTGATGTTTGGTGGCTGGATTCCACCTGTGTGGTTATTGGCAACAGGAATGCTCGGTGTATCTAAAATCGTAGAGAATATGGAGCTTGGGCATAATGTGATGCACGGTCAATTCGACTGGCTCAATGATGAAAGCTTACGTGGTAACGATTATGACTGGGATAATGTCTGTACAGGTGACGACTGGCGTTATACCCACAATTATCTGCACCATACTTATACCAATATCGTCGGACAAGATCATGATGTCGGTTATGGGCTACTGCGTGTGACAGAAGAACAAGAATGGATGCCGCTAAATTTATTGAATGTTCCACTTGCGATGCAGTTGATGTTCTTCTTTGAATGGTATGTCGGTGTACAAAATTTACATTTGGAAGATGCTTTGATTTATAAAACTAAATCTTGGAAAGAAATCTGGGTACAATCGGAAAATTACCGTAAAAAAGTACGCCGCCAAGTGTTAAAAGATTATGTGGTATTCCCTGCACTTTCAACGATTAACTTTATTCCAGCACTTGCAGGTAACTTTACTGCCAATATCATCCGTAATTTATGGTCATCTGCGGTGATTTTTAACGGTCACTTTACCGAAGATGCCGAAAACTTCCAGCCTGACCATACTGCAACTGAAACACGTGCAGAATGGTATTTACGTCAGATTCGTGGTTCAAGCAACTTCACTGGCGGAAAGTGGATTCATTTCTTGAGTGGTAATTTGAGCCATCAGATTGAACACCACCTATTCCCTGATATGCCTGCCAATCGTTATCAGCAAGTTGCACCCAAAATCCGTGCAGTGTGCGAAGAATATGGCGTGAATTATAATAGCGATAACTTTATGGCACAGTTTGGTACAGTGTGGTCACGTTTGGCGAGATTGTCTTTACCATCGCCGACTGACCGTGCAAATTTGCGTACTCAAGTGAAAGTAAAATTAGCATCAATCTTTGGCTAATCTCTCATGATTAGACTGCTTTCGGCAGGTTCAGGTAACATTTCGTTGAACTTGCCAAAAGCTGATACCAAACACCAAGCCCATCCCTGTATTACGACCTACAATTTGGCATCAGTCAAAATAGAGCATCCAAAGATGCTCTACAGTACAATAATCGCTTAGAACTTAAGAATACCATTTGCGGTTAATACCTTAGAAGCATCCGCCTGTTTGGTCAATTGAACCTTATTGAAATGCAATGTGCGACTACTAGCGTCCAGCGTTAATCCTGCACATACAGACGTTTCTGAAGCATACGTACCACATTGATACCATTCACTACCACCCACACTAAAAGACACATACGTACTATTCGCATTCGCTTTAGTAATCGTCATGCTATCATCCAAAACCGTAGATTTATGATTAAACTGTACATTGATAGTTTGATTGCTTGCATTAAATTGTCGGACATCTGGTACTTTCCACGAAATAGAATTATGCTCAAACACAAGTGGCGTGGTCAGCCCTGTAATCGTCAGACATCCCCATTGATTGGTATTACCATTACATGAACCTGTCGGGGCTGGGGTTGTTGTGGTGTCGATATGCATCAACAATCTATTCTTTTTAATCGTTAAATCTTGGGTTGTCCCCGTCACTGCTTTTAATACGGTATTGTCAAAATAGAAGCTTTTTGCAGGTTTTGAGTTGATTTGTCCACTTTTAACCGTGACACCTGTACAGGTTGATGATGGCTCAATGCCGCATGACCATTCATATTTTGGTGTTTCCAAACGGACACGAGTAACCGTACTACCATCCACGGTGATTGTAACCCACTGTTTATCATCCGCTGTATAGAAGCTATATAACCCACCTTTTTTATCAGCACTTCTATCATTCTCTACGGAACGTGCTTTTGTAAAACCACAAAAATCATTTGGTGCATTTTTAAAACCAAGTTTATCATCAGCTCCATTAGATTCACATAATGTTGCGGTCGTGGTACTGGTTTTTTCAGCATAAAATCCTGAAAAATCTGCACTTTCTGCACTATATTTACCCGCATTATCTTTAAATAACGTCACATAGCCTTTATCGGTAATCACATAGAAATTTGTACCATTTGTTTGTACGTTTGCTCCACAAACTTCTTGAATCGTGGCAGTTGTACCATTCGCTACAGCTGTACCTGTTGCTGCATTTAAGGTAAAGAGAACTGCACCTTTATCGCTGTACTCCCCATTATATGATGTTAAATCACTGAGCTTTCCAACAGGTAAATTTTTACTGGTACAGGTTGCTGTGCCAGGGGCTGGC
>SSHE01000022.1 GCA_008017315.1 Acinetobacter sp. | reverse complement strand
GTGCAGACACACCGAAAGCCAATATTATCCTTGCAGGAGCAACAGGCGTACCACAAGCCTTTTACCGTCGTTTTGCCGAGTATGCAGCGACATACGGTTACACTGTCATTACCTTTGATTATCGGGGGATTGGTCGCTCTAAACCTGCGGATTTTAACAATTTTGATAGTAATTTTATCGAATGGGCGACACTTGACCTTGCTGCCGTAGTCGATACGGTGACAGATGATTTACCGCTTTTTATGGTCGGTCATTCCTTTGGTGGTCATGCCTTTGGTTTATTGCCCAACCACCAAAAAATCCAGCGCCTTTATACCTTTGCTACAGGTGCGGGTTGGTATGGTTATATGCCAAAAGCCGAAGCTGTAAAAGTAAAATTGCTATGGGATTTAATCTTACCTGCATTAGCACAGTGGAAAGGCTATATCCCGATGTCATTATTAAATATGGGTGAGGATTTACCCTATGGGGTGTATCAACAATGGAAACGCTGGTGCAAATTTCCTCATTATTTTTTTGATGACCCTAAAGTTCCTGAAATCGCTGAACAATTTGCCAAAATCCGTACACCAATCATTGCGGCAAATGCTTTAGATGATTTATGGGCACTCCCTCAATCACGCAACGCATTTATGCAGGGTTATAAAAATGCCGATGTTGAATTGATTGATATTGCTTTAACCCAAGCATTACCGAAAATTGGTCATATGGGGTATTTTCGTAGTGAAGCAAAACCACTTTGGGATAATGTTTTAACTGCATTTAATCAGACACTTTAATCAAAATTAGTTCGGAATGTTTTTATGCAGTCTATTTATGTTGTACCTCGTTTGTTTAGAGTTTATCAAATTCTGATTTGGATTACCCTATACGCTGCTGCTTTGCATTTTTTTGATAATGTTTATTTTTTCTTTCAGTATCCAGAACCTGCTTGGCTGACACAAGAAATTGTTGCATTATTATGGATTCCGATTGCTTTCATGGCACATCGTGCGGTGGATTTAATTTATACAGCAAAAATTGAACGCAGTTTTTCGGTGGTGCATGGTTTTGTCTTAGCCAACTGGATTTCTCTTGGTCATTATTTATTTGCCTGTCCGCAAGAGGTATTACCACGGATTAATATTGCTATTTTTATTCAAACCAGTATGGCAAGTATTTTATTTGTTATGACCTTATGGTTACAAATTACTCGTTATCCACAATCATTGCCCTATTCCAAACGTGCGTGGCTTAGAAATATTGCCATGTATGCCATTTTAATCATTATTTTAGAATCAATTTTCCCCTCTGATTTTCATGATTGGTGGTATGCCTGGTTAATACGTTAAGTATAAAAATTAAACATACAGCACCTTGCTTTCGACAGGCTCAACCAACAGATATCTGAGCTGGTCGAAGCTATTTTATGACAAGGTTACTTTATATGGGATAACTTATTGGTGAACTTACTGAAAAAGAAAAATGGCTATATCCATATCCGTTTTTCTTTGCTGAAAATTTTGGAAATTGACATTCAATTTCATGAAGATAAAAAGCATAGGTAGGTAAACTGTTCGATAGCCTTAAAAAGCTATCGAACACTTGCAGTGCAGGAGATTCAACACCAGCTTACCCATGCCTAGAGGGATATATCTAGGCAGCTTTTATCCTATTAACTCATCCGCATTTTATCAAAAGCTAGACCATCGCCATCTTTAGAGATCACAATGCTATCCCCTGCAGCAAAATCCCCTGACAGAATTTTTTGTGCCAATGGATTTTCGATTTCTGACTGAATCGCACGTTTCAGTGGTCTTGCCCCAAATACAGGGTCGTAACCAATCTCAATCAGTTGGTCTAAAGCATCATCTTCGACACGCAAGCCAATTTCACGTTCTGCCAAACGACTGCGTAAACGACTAAGCTGAATATCAGCAATACCTCGCATCTGTGCTTTTTTCAGACTGTGGAATACCACCACTTCATCAATACGGTTGATAAACTCAGGGCGGAAATGTTGTCCAATCGCCGACATCACCACAGTTCGAATATCTTCGTTGCTGGCATCTTCACCCAGTTCACGCACATCATGCGAGCCTAGATTTGAAGTCATGACAATTACGCTATTTTTAAAGTCCACCACTCGACCTTGTGAATCGGTTAAGCGTCCATCATCCAATACTTGCAATAAAATATTAAACACATCTGGATGGGCTTTTTCCACTTCATCGAACAAAATCACGCTATATGGTTTACGACGTACTGCTTCGGTGAGCACCCCTCCTTCTTCATAACCGACATAGCCTGGAGGTGCTCCAACCAAACGACTGATGCTGTGTTTTTCCATAAATTCCGACATATCAATCCGAATCATGGCATCATCACTATCAAATAGGAAGTTTGCTAAAGCCTTGGTCAGTTCAGTTTTACCCACACCCGTTGGCCCTAGGAATAAAAACGAACCACTTGGACGATTCGGGTCAGATAATCCTGCACGAGAACGACGTACTGCATTGGATACTGCAATCACCGCTTCATCTTGACCCACCACACGATGATGCAAAAATTCTTCCATTTGCAGCAGTTTTTCACGTTCGCCTTGTAGCATTTTCGCCACAGGAATCCCTGTTGCAGCACTCACCACTTCGGCAATTTCATTGTCGGTGCCTTTGGTACGAATCAGTTGAAATTGTTCATTGCTTTCTTGTACCTCATCTTTTTCCAGTTGTTTTTGCAATGCTGGAATCACCCCATATTGCAAACGGGCAGCTTCGGCCAAATCCCCCTCACGTTGGGCTTTTTCAAAGGCAATACGGGCTTGGTCAAGTTTGACCTGTACGTCTTTTGTGCCTTCGGCTAAGGCTTTTTCTTTACGCCAAATTTCTTCCAGACCACTGTATTCTTTTTGCTTTTCGGCAATTTGTTCTTCCAGATGACGTACTTCGGCTTTACTGCCTGCATCTTCATCTTTTTTCACTGCTTCGAGCTGCATTTTAAGCTGAATAATACGGCGGTCGAGTTTATCCAGTGCTTCGGGTTTGGAATCTATTTCCATTTTAATCCGTGATGCTGCTTCATCAATTAAATCAATGGCTTTGTCAGGTAATTGACGGTCTGTGATATAACGATGTGACATTTTCGCCGCTGCAATAATTGCCGAGTCTAAAATCTGTACACCGTGATGGGTGGCATATTTTTCTTTTAGACCACGTAAAATCGCAATGGTATCTTCGACGCTTGGTTCATCGACTAAAACTTTCTGGAAACGACGTTCAAGTGCTGCATCTTTTTCGATATATTGGCGATATTCGTCCAGCGTCGTTGCACCGACACAACGTAATTCACCACGAGCTAATGCAGGTTTGAGCATATTGCCTGCATCCATTGCCCCATCGGTTTTCCCAGCACCCACCAGCGTATGTAACTCATCAATAAATAAGATGATTTCACCATCTTGTTTGGCAAGGTCATTGAGTACCGCTTTTAGACGTTCTTCAAATTCGCCTCGATATTTTGCCCCTGCCAATAATGCCCCTAAATCTAGGGATAAAACCCGTTTACCTTTAAGACTTTCAGGGACTTCGCCATTGACGATTCGCTGTGCCAAGCCTTCAACAATCGCTGTTTTCCCGACCCCAGGTTCACCAATCAGTACAGGGTTGTTTTTGGTACGACGTGACAGCACTTGCACGGTACGGCGAATTTCATCATCACGTCCAATCACAGGGTCAAGTTTGCCTGCCAAAGCACGCTCGTTGAGGTCAATGGTATATTTGCTTAAGGCTTCACGTTGTTCTTCGTGGTTACTGGTGGTCACTTTTTCTGTTCCTCTAATTTTTTCGATGACTAGACGCAATTTTTGGGCAGTTGCCCCTGCATTTTCGATGATTTTTTTGCTTTCGCCTTGTTCTGCCAAAGCGACTAATACCCAATCGGTTGCGATAAATTCATCGCCTGCTTTTTGGGCATAACTATCAGCAAGATTTAAAATCCGCACGGCTTCTGGATTAAGATTCACATCACCTGTCGGATTGCTGATGGTTGCTGCATCATTTAATGCCTGATTGAGTTTTTGCATCAATGTCGGCAGATTTGCCCCTGCCTGTTGCAATAAGCTCTGATTGGCAGCTTCTTCGAGCAAACTGGCAAGGATATGAATGCTGGCAATCGCTGTATGGTCTTTACCTGTGGCTAACGATTGTGCATTGGATAGGCTTTGTTGCAAGCGGTCGGTAAATTTTTCAAAACGCATTTGTTATTGTCCTCAAAAGTCTTTTTGCTTACTTTACTAGATGGGTTCGGGTCGGTTTTTTTCAAGAATTTTTTTTAAATATTTAATTGTTTATCAACAGGATAATTTAAATAAAATACAATGATAGATATGGGGGATAGCTGACAAGTTTTCAAGTCAAAAACCATATAAATATAATTTTATAAAATATTTTATTGGATATCATATAGATAAATAATGCAATGAAATTTACAGTGACGCTGCATTTATATGCAGAATAGCTCGATAAGGTTGTTATTTTTCCGCCAGAATCTACTACAATAACCCCCAATGAATTTTGAGATGATTACACTGTGAACTGGTTACAAATCCATATTACCACCGAACAAGCTCAGGTTGATTTTACCGAAACATTGCTGATGTCTTTAGGTGCAGTCAGTGTGACGTTAGATGATGCCGAAGATCAAGCTTTGCTCGAACCTTTACCGGGTGAAACACCATTGTGGGATCATGTCATTGTGACAGGCATTTTCCAGCAAACGCAAGAAGAACCGATTGATGCCGCTGCACTGGTCACTTTTATTCAAACCCAATTGCCTGCTGATACCGCTATTAAAACCGAAGTCATTGAAAATCAAGCATGGGAACGTGCATGGATGGATCATTACGAACCTATTCAGATTGCCGAAAATCTATGGATTGTGCCTGAGTGGTTAGCAGCCCCCAACCCTGCTGCAACCAATATCAAACTTGACCCTGGTCTCGCATTTGGTACAGGCAATCATGCCAGTACATTTTTATGCCTAGAATGGTTGGCTGGCATCGACTTAAAAGACAAAGTGGTGATTGATTACGGTTGTGGTTCTGGTATTTTAGGTGTTGCTGCTCTATTACTGGGTGCAAAATATGTTTATGCTACAGACATTGACCCTCAAGCAGTGTTGGCAACTCGACAAAATGCCGAGCTCAATGGTGTTGCTGAACGTTTATGGGTAGGCTTACCTGAAGAATTTGAACAGCATTATCAAGATCGGGCAGAAATTTTAGTGGCAAATATTCTCGCCAAACCTTTAATGGCACTGGTCGAAACATTCCATCAACTCACGCAACCCCATGGCAAAATTGCCTTGGCAGGTCTAATTGAAGAACAAATCGAAGATGTCAAACAGGCTTATGCACCCTATTTCGACATCACTGGGCAACAGATGCGGGAAGAAAATTGGTGTCGTCTTTCTGGTTTGCGTAAAGCTTAAGTTTTCCCGAGTGTGCTCACATGCGTTATTTTAGCCAATGCCCTGCCTGCGAAACGGTTTATCAGTTGAATCTCATGGAATTAAACATTACTCAGGGCATGGTACGCTGTGCACATTGTCAGCACGCTTTTGATGCTTATAGTTATTTCATTGCAGATCCCAATTACCTGCCACCGCCCTGCACCAATCCAGTTTTGGAATTTTTATCACATCGTGCATCTAAACCGTTACCCAACATACCCAAACCAGAGCATGATCTCAACAATCCACACCTTCAACATGTACATCATCTGATGGTACAAAATGTCGAAGGTTCTCGCTTAAATCTTTATACGTATTTAAATTATTTGGATACCCTCAACCCAGTTCACTCACACCCAGACACCCATTACCAACATTCATCTCAAAAACAATCCAACCTACCACAGCAAACTTATGCCCCAAAAAAGAAACGAAAAATACTCTACTATGTGATTTGGAGTGTGATTAATCTGCTTTTAATCAGCCTACTTATTGCCCAATTTATATTTTTACCTCAATTTTGACATGCTACTCACTTCAAAATGAAAAAAGTTGTGAACTCTACCCTAAAATAGCATAAAAATACAGCAAAAAAATTAAGAAAATATGAACTTTTTTTACTCACTTTTTAGCAAAAAATGATATGATACCTACCATTGATAGCGTAGCCCATCTCCCTGATTATTGTTCTAGTCATTTGATCACGTATGTATATTTTTAGCTGGAAATTTTGGCTAGGTCGTTTTTGCGTACAGTTTTTATTGACTATTTTTTAATCAATACTGGTGATGGTGATACCGATTCTCGATAGTCGTTTTTCAAAGAAATGCCTGTCTTCAATATTTAGTTCTTAACATACTGTTAAATTCTTAGCAGTACAAAATCTGGATTTTTTAGAATGAATAGCAAGTCTCCTATCTTTCCTGCACAATCTGATGTCGCTTTACGCATCCACGTTGATCGTGCAGTCCGCCATTACTTCTCGCAGTTACAAGGTGAACAACCTACGCAAGTGTATGATATGGTTTTGGCTGAAATGGAGAAACCCTTATTATCTGTTGTGCTTGAATATACACGTGGCAACCAGACGCGTGCGGCCGAAATTCTAGGGCTAAACCGTGGTACTTTGCGTAAAAAGCTGAAAGCACACGGACTTATGGCTGAATAATCGATATTCAAATAAAATGCCTGCTCCTCTGCGGGCATTTTTACACCCTATCTTTTCACTATTTAAAATCTGATTGCTATGACCATTTCTCGTGCTTTAATTTCTGTTTCTGATAAAACTGGTATTGTGGAGTTTGCTAAAGCATTGGCAAGTTTGAATATCGAAATCCTTTCCACAGGTGGAACATATAAATTACTAAAAGATCATCAAGTTCCCGTCATTGAAGTATCTGAACATACAGGCTTTCCAGAAATGATGGATGGTCGTGTCAAAACCCTGCATCCCAAAATTCATGGGGGGATTCTGGCACGCCGTGGGTTAGATGAAGCGGTAATGCAAGAACACAACATCGCCCCTATTGATTTAGTCGTGGTAAATCTTTATCCATTTGCTGCAACTGTCGCCAAACCAAATTGTTCACTGGCAGATGCGATTGAAAATATCGACATTGGTGGCCCAACGATGGTGCGTGCAGCAGCCAAAAACCACGCTTCCGTGGGTATTATTGTTAATGCTTCTGACTATGATGCGGTGATTGCGGAATTAAAGACATCCAATGCGTTATCTCATGCCACTCGTTTCGATTTGGCAGTCAAAGCGTTTGAGCATACTGCACAGTATGATGGCATGATTGCTCAATATCTTGGTGCACGTGTTGGCAAAGCCGAGGGTGAAGCAGATCAGTTTGCACGTACTTTTAACCTGCAACTGAATAAAGCACAGGATTTACGCTACGGTGAAAACCCACATCAATCGGCAGCGTTCTATGTAGATGCAGCAGCAAAAGAAGCTTCAGTGGCGACTGCCAAGCAATTACAGGGTAAAGAATTATCTTACAATAATATTGCCGATACCGATGCTGCTTTGGAGTGTGTGAAATCTTTTGCCAAGCCTGCGTGTGTGATTGTCAAACACGCCAATCCTTGTGGTGTTGCAGTGTCTCTGGATGGGATCAAAGCCGCGTATGAGCTTGCGTATGCGACGGATACCGAATCGGCATTTGGTGGTATTATTGCCTTTAACCGTGAACTGGATGTCGCAACAGCACAGGCGATTGTAGAGCGTCAATTTGTTGAAGTGATCATTGCCCCAAGTATTGCTAATGGTGTGCTTGAAGTCACCGCTGCGAAAAAGAACGTCCGTGTCATGGTGTGTGGTGAACTCCCTGCGATTGATGAACGTGCAGCACAATTGGACTTTAAACGTGTCAATGGTGGTTTGTTGGTACAAGATCAGGATTTGGGCATGATTAAAGCGGCTGATTTGAAAGTCGTGACGACACGTGCACCAAGCGAAACGGAAATTGATGATTTGATTTTTGCATGGAAAGTGGCCAAATACGTCAAGTCTAATGCCATTGTATATGCAAAAGACCGTCAAACCATTGGTGTCGGTGCAGGTCAGATGAGTCGGGTCAATTCTGCTCGTATTGCAGCGATTAAGGCTGAACATGCTGGTTTGGTCGTTGAAGGTGCAGTCATGGCTTCCGATGCGTTCTTCCCATTCCGTGATGGAATTGACAATGCAGCGAAAGCAGGCATCAAATGTATCATTCAGCCAGGTGGTTCGATGCGTGATGAAGAAGTCATTGCTGCTGCCAATGAGCATGGTATTGCAATGGTCTTTACAGGTATGCGTCATTTCCGTCATTAATTTTTTGAACATCATGCGTTCCACAGGATTAAATACACCAAATCTCGCTTTATAATCGATAAAAGCGGGATTTTGGTTTTATGGAGAAATCATCAAATGAATATTTTAGTTTTAGGTAGTGGTGGTCGTGAACATGCCCTGTCATGGAAAATTGCACAGGATAGCCAAGTCAGTAAAGTTTTCGTTGCACCAGGTAATGCAGGCACAGCAAACGAAGATAAATGTGAAAATGTAGCACTGGATATTTTGGACAATGCAGCAATTATCGAATTTGCCAACACACAACAGATTGATTTAATCGTGGTTGGCCCAGAAGCACCACTGGTGAATGGTGTGGTCGATGCTTGTCGTGGTGCAGGTCTAAAAATCTGGGGGCCAACCCAATATGCAGCGCAACTTGAAGGCTCAAAAGCCTTCGCCAAAGACTTTCTAAAAAAGCATGATATTCCGACTGCTTTTTATGATGTCTTTACCGAAGTGGCTCCAGCCAAAGCCTACATTGAACAACATGGTGCACCGATTGTGATTAAAGCCGACGGCTTAGCCGCAGGTAAAGGCGTGATTGTCGCCATGAGCAAGGAAGAAGCCTTTGCAGCGATTGATGATATGCTGGCAGGGAATAAATTTGGTGATGCGGGTAGCCGTGTCGTGATTGAACAATTCCTCGCAGGTGAAGAAGCATCATTTATCTGTATGATTGATGGTCAAAATATCCTGCCAATGGCAACCTCGCAAGATCACAAGCGTATCTTTGAAGGTGACCAAGGCCCGAATACAGGTGGTATGGGTGCATATTCTCCTGCCCCTGTAGTCACTAGCGAAGTCTTTGAGCGTGTCATGACAGAGATCATGCGTCCAACGGTTGATGGTATGGCCAAAGATGGACACGTTTATACAGGTTTCCTCTATGCAGGTTTGATGATTGATGAGACTGGTCAGCCACGTGTGATTGAGTTTAACTGTCGATTTGGCGACCCTGAAACACAACCGATTATGATGCGTTTGAAATCATCTCTAGTCGATTTAATCGAAGCTGGGATTGCAGGCAATCTGCCGCAAGAAGCGGACTGGGATGAGCGTAAATCTATTGGTATCGTTTTGGCGGCTGAAGGCTATCCTGATAGTGTGCGTAACGGTGATGTGATTTCTGGTTTGGGGCAATCACCTGAAAGCAGCAAAATTTTCCACGCAGGTACAGCACTCAATCAAGAAGGTCAGGTGGTGACCGCAGGTGGACGTGTACTGTGTGTCACTGCACTAGGTGAAAGTGTTCTCGAGGCACAAATCAATGCCTTAGAAGTGTGTGGTCAAGTCACTTTCGCAGGAATGCAGTATCGTAGTGATATTGGCTATCGTGCGATTGCTCGAGAGCAAAACATTTAATTGCATCTTAAAAACCCACAATTCAATTGTGGGTTTTTTCTACCTCATACAATAAAGACACATCGTACTCCCCCGATAACACCCCCTAAATATGTTATTTTTTGTTAAATTTAAAAATATTTGCACAAACATGGTACAAAACATGCTTATGTAAATAAATTTTCACCATGAAAAAATTGTACTACTTGAAAAAAAATGCGACGCTAAGCAGATACTTTTATTGGCTATCCACTTCGCTTTAGGATGAGAGAGATGTTAGAACTTGCTGCATTGTCTGATTATGTCAGTTTAGGGCAAAATGACCTTAAAGGCATCAATACATGGCGTAGCACGATTGAGGAGCAACTTGATCATGCTTTTCAGATGGGTACGTCTATTCGGCAGATTATTGCAGCTCGTAGCGAACAAATTGATTTTGCACTTGAATTTTTATGGCAGTATGCGGACTTACATAACAGCACACTCGGACTGTTTGCCGTAGGTGGATATGGTCGTCAAGAGATGCTGCCTTATTCTGATGTGGATATTTTGATTTTGTCCGAAGACGAACTTGACCCGACAACTGAGGCAAAAATTCGGTTTTTCGTTGCAACACTCTGGGATGTTGGGCAATTTAAACCAGGGATTAGTGTCCGCACTTTAAAAAGTTGTTTTGAACAAGCCCAAGCCGATTTAACCATTGCAACATCACTCATTGAAGCGAGATTCTTAACAGGTCATGCTCATTTAAAACAATATCCTCGTCGCATTGTCTCTGAAAGTTGGTCAGATCAAACTTTTTTTGATGCCAAAATGCAGGAACAAAGCAAACGCTATCAACAACATCATCATACCGAAAGTAACCTCGAACCTGATATTAAAAATGCACCAGGGGGATTGCGAGATATTCACCAGATTGGTTGGATTGCCAAACGACACTTTCGGGTACAACGGATTTATGACCTTGTCCATCTTGGATTTATCAGTGAGTTTGAACTGGGCTTGTTGGAACAGGCAGAAAGTTTTTTATGGGAAATTCGCCATCATTTACATCGTCTGAAAAAGCGTGATGAAAACCGTTTATTGTTTGATTATCAGCGTGAAATCGCCAGCATTATGGGCTATAGTCGTGTTGAGGGACAACACCCCAACCACGCCATTGAACAGTTTATGAAGCGTTATTATCGTACTGCACAAACCGTTTCTACACTCAATGAATTATTATTACATTATTTTAATGAAGCGGTGATTACCCCTCGTCTGCCTGATTATCAACGCAAAATTACTGAGCTTAATCAAAATTTTAAACTGGTTGATGATAAACTTGCCGTCACGCATCACAAGGTATTTTCTGAAAGTCCAAGTGCCATTTTAGAAGTATTTTATCTGATGGCGAATCGTCCAGAAATTTTGGGGATTCGTGCCAGAACCTTACGCCTATTGCTTTTGGCCGCAAAAAAAATTGACCATACTTTTCGTGAAAATCCCGAACATCAAGCCCTGTTTCTCGCCATTATTCGCTCGCCTTATCGGTTGTATGACACAATGGTGGCAATGAAGCGTTATGGGGTGTTGGGGCAATATATCCCAGTTTTTGGGAATATTATTGGTTTGATGCAGTATGATTTATTCCATATTTATACGGTTGATGCCCATACTTTATTGCTTATTCGCCATTTAAGCCGCTTTAGCGAAGCCGAAACCAGTAAGCATTTCCCTGTGGTAAGCCATGTTTTTCAACGCATTCAACGCAAAGATATTTTGTTCTTGGCAGCATTATTCCATGATATTGCCAAGGGACGTGGTGGTGACCATAGTGAGTTGGGGGCGATTGATGCAATCGCATTTTGTCGCCAGCATGGGCTGAGTGAACGAGATAGCAAAATGGTGGCATGGCTTACGCAAAGCCATCTCGCCATGTCGCTTACCGCTCAGAAGAAAGATATTTCCGACCCTGATGTGGTGCAAGCGTTTGCCGAACTGATGGGCGATATGGAGCATTTGGACTATCTATATTGCCTGACAGTCGCCGATATTAACTCGACCAACCCAGCACTTTGGACAAATTGGAAAGCTTCTCTATTACGCCAACTGTATGCCCAAACACGTGAAGTGATTCGTACAGGGATTGACCGACCAGTGGATCATCAAATGTTGATCGAGGATACCAAATTCTCTGCCATGGATAAATTGATCGATGAATTTACCACCGAAGCGATTGATGCGGTCTGGCAAGAATTAGGGGATGATTATTTCCTAAAAGAAAGTGCTGAGGAAATCATTTGGCATACCAGTGCTATTTTGCGACATGCTGATAATCCCAATCCATTGGTACTGATTCGTGAACATCGTAAAGCCATTCAATTATTTATCTACACACGAGATACGCCTAATCTATTTGCTCGCACAGTCACCATTCTCGATCATTTAAACCTTGATGTACAGGATGCACGGATTATTACTGCAGCGACCAATTTTTCATTGGATACCTATGTGATTCAGGATAGATCAGGCATTTTAATGACCGATCAGCATCGTATGAATCAAATGATTGACACACTCATCGTGGGTCTTCGTAGTGCCGATTTTCCAAAAATCATTCAGCGTATGCTGCCACGCCAATTACGTCATTTTGATGTGGAAACCACCATTGATATTCGCCTCAATCATGCCTTGCAACAGACGATGTTGGAAATCTCCACCCTTGACCGACCAGGATTACTGGCACGGATTGGACATTTATTTGTGCAACAAGGACTGGATATTCATTCTGCCAAAATCGCCACACTCGGAGAAAAAGCCGAAGATATTTTCTTTGTGACCAAGCAAGATGGTACGCCACTGGATGATACAGAATCTGCCCAGCTTGCCGAACAAATGAAATCTTCACTCGATGCCGTATCCAGTTAGGTCACGGCATGGCATGATTTGCAAGAGGCCTCATTAAAAATATTCACCCTGATGGCATAACGTGTTTAAATATGCCATCTTTAAATTGTCCTGTTATGAGTAATTGGCATGAATCCCGATTTGGCATTATTACATCCTTATCCATTTGAAAAATTAAATCAGCTATTTGCAGATATTCAACCTGCACCGTTATCACCGATTTTTTTGTCCATTGGCGAACCGAAACACCCCGCCCCCGAATTTGTGAAACAGACGATTGCCGACAATTTTAATCATCTTTCAACCTATCCCAACAGCAAAGGCTTGCCCGAACTTCGTCACAGTATTGCCAACTGGTTAAAGCAGCGTTTTCACTTACAGCACATCGATGTAGAAAGTCAAATTTTACCTGTAAGTGGTACACGGGAAGCTTTATTTTCTTTTGTACAATGTGCGATTGACCGCAAGCAACAATCTTATGTGGTGATGCCCAATCCTTTTTATCAAATCTACGAGGGTGCAGCATTATTGGCAGGGGCAGAACCATATTTTCTCAACTGTACCATCGCCAATGATTATAAAGGCGATTTTGACAGTGTGCCTGCCGAAGTTTGGGCAAAAACAGCGATTTTATTTGTCTGTACCCCAGGCAATCCAACAGGTGCAGTTTTATCCAAAGATGACTTTAAAAAGCTGATTCAACTGTCCGACCAATATGGCTTCATCATTGCATCGGATGAATGTTATTCTGAACTTTGGTTTGAGCAAGCCCCTATCGGCTTACTGCAAGTCTGTGCCGAAATCGGACGACATGATTATAAAAATTGTATCGTTTTCCACTCGTTATCCAAACGCTCAAATTTACCAGGAATGCGTTCAGGCTTTGTCGCTGGTGATGCTGCACTGCTTACACCATATTTAAAATATCGGACTTATCATGGGGCAGCCATGCCTGTGCAGCATCAACTTGCCTCGATTGCAGCGTGGAATGATGAACAGCATGTCGAAGATAATCGTCAAGCCTACCGCCACAAATTTGATATATTACAAAATGAACTCGGTCATTTGCTACCATTTAAAAAACCTGATGCAGGCTTTTATTATTGGTTACAAGTGGACAATGATGAAGCTTTTGCTCGTCGCTTACTTGCCGAAGCAAATATTAAAGTCCTACCAGGACGCTATTTATCCCGAGATACCGCTCAAGGCAATCCCGGGGAAAATCATGTGCGTATGGCTTTGGTTGCCAGTATCGCCCAATGTGAAGAAGTGGTGAGTCGGTTAAAGAGTATTCTATAATATGATGCTGTGATTTAGCCAACACCTTATTCATTCTTTGCCCAGCTTTTGGATAATGAATGAATAAGGCATCCCCTTTTTAAAACTGGGACGTAAAACCTAGCCACGCCTCAGCATCATGCTGCTGATCCACACTTGCTGGCGTTGAGCCAATCGGAAAACCCACTTTCGCCTGTAGCTGCCACGAATGGGCATTTGCCCAGTTTAGCCCCAGACCTGCACTGCTGATCCGTTCTCGATTGTCACCTGTCAAACCTGTCCATGTCTGTGCCTGTTTTTTCACTTCCGCACTATCAACATAAACCTTGCCTGTCAATTGGTTACGTCCAGTCGCCCATAGGCTTTGTCTTAGTTCACCCAGCACATAATAGCCAGTTGAACCACTCAATACACTATTCTGGTAGCCTGCAACACTATATGCACCACCTACAGAAAATTGCTCACTACTGTCCAGATTATCTGGGCTATATTGTGCTTGTAAGTGTGTATAAAGTTGAGTATTGGCACTCCCCAAATTTTGCAAGCGAGAAATATTACCAGTGATACGGTAGAAATTCCCCTGTGTCCGTGCTGTTGCATGGTCAGCCAATTTGGCCACTTGGTCTTGATAGGCAACTCGTCCAAAGTCCGTGGACACACTCAACTGATTCAAACCGCCCGTTGCAATAGCATCATACTGAGAAAAGTTTAAGCCCAAACGTCCAACTTGTAGCTCTCGATGGCGATAGACTTTCGCTGCACCAATATCATCTTCTAGTTGTTTAAAATCGTATTGGGCTGTGAGCAGCACTTCCTTGCGATTACTCAAGACTACAGGCTGGCTTAACCATATACTGCTTTGTCTGGCTATACCTTCAGCATTCAAGACTTTATATTCTTTGCCCAGCTCATAAGACAGGTTGGAGTAGCTGAAGCCTAAGCGGCTTCCCAGTCCATTGAGGGTCGCTTCATAGCCCAGTTTGCCATAGTTTAAGTTGCCCGAGGTCATGGCATCGGCACTCAGCTTATCACCCCAGCCCAAAGCATTATTCACTGCTACACCTGCATTGAAACGAGCGTCTTTGGTATATTCATTGCCATAGTTATCCATACCAACATAGCCTGTAAACAATGCGGTCGGTTGTACATCTACCATAAGTTGGCTAGTACCTGTGTGTTGTCCTGCACGCAGAACATTACGGCTGTGTACCCCATTCAATCGATTGAGTAATTTAATCTGTTGCTGTAATTGCTGTCCCTCGATCACTTTGCCCTGCTGCAGTGGTGCAAGGGTGGCTTCGAGTAGGCTGTTTTGCGTACGGCTATGATTATCAATACTGATTTGGTCGTATTTCGCCTCAAGGATCACAATCTTTACTGTGCCATTATTCAGATTTTGGGCTGGCAAGTAAGCACGGCTATAGGGATAGCCCTGCTGTTGATAATACGCTGTCAGCTTTGCGGTCAGTTGTTGTAGCTCATGCAAGGTTAGACTTTTACCTTCACTATCGACAACAAGGGAATGCAATTTTTCTGTGGCAATGCTTTGATTGCCTGTGATTGCAATATGTTGTACCTGTACCTGTTCACCACCTGCCAATGTCTGTGCTGGGTTCGCTGTGGACTCAATCTGTACAGGGCTTTGCGGTTGATACGGTATCATTTGCTGCTGTTGCAGTAATTGTCCTGCATTGGGCACAACATCTGCCCATGTGGTGATGCTGGTCAGGCTGATGGCTGTTGCCAATATGGTTTTTTGCAGTGCATACATGATTAGTTGTTCCCCAGTGTCTGAATGTTATCCATATTGATACCATTGCCTTCTATTTCGATTTCAACGATGTCAAAGGTTTTTGGTTGTTGTAGTGGCTGTGTACGAATTGCACGCTGGTATGGGTTCGCCCAAGTCGGATAATAGCTCGGCGTGACAGGTGGCTGTTCTGGTTCAGGCTGTGGCACTGGCGGCTTCGGCTGTTCTGGTTCAGGCTGCGGCACTGGTGGTTTAGGTTCGATAGGGCTTGCCTGAATCTCAAGTACACCATCGACAAAGCGTAGCTCATAGTTACCATCCATTCCTGTGGCTTTGTTGGCATAAGTACCCACTTCTTTGGCTGTCACAGTTGCACGGACATGGGTCAGTACCGATTGATCTTCACCGTTCACCAGGCCTGTCACGCTAAAGCCATTGACTGTTTGGTCTTGTCCGTTATAAACCGTATTTAAACTATTGGCGGTAACGGTTGCTTGCGCTTTACTAATATCAGCAGTATCGGTTACTGTGGTTGATGCCAATACATAGTTCCCTGCATCTGCTCCTGATAAAGTTAAGCCATTCGCTGTAACTGTTTTACCTATTGCTGCATTTTTATCGCTAAATGTCGCTGGATTGCCTGTAATGCTTAAAAGATCACCTGATACACGGTTATCACCATAAATTACTGCCGCCGAACTATTGCCATCATAGACTTTGTTTTGGGCATTAATCGTTGCTGTTAAAGTCCGTGGGGTAATCGCAAAATCCGCCCCTGTATAGCTAATGTCATAGTTACTGGTGGCAAGTAAGCTTCCTTGGTTAATCGCATAATTCCCCACATTTTTCCCTGCCGCACGCTCCAAAGC
>SSHE01000060.1 GCA_008017315.1 Acinetobacter sp. | reverse complement strand
CTATCATACCCCTGCTCAGGTATATTGGGCAGGTCTAAATCAATCCGATGAAACACCTTTTTACCAACCCGCTTCTATCTTAATTTTATGAGTTCGTGGTTTGTTTTAGGGGAGTACCTTATAACCTTTTCCCTGCCGACTTGGCAAAGCCTTTTTATCGCTACACTTAAAAACACTTCGAGCGAAGCCCTCATCTTGCGTAGCAGTGCTACTCATGACCGCTACGAACTGCCCGAACATAACCGTTATAACTCTTAGGCAAGAAGCCTATAGTTCCATAATGGAACTCCACATACCACACATGATCATTATAGTAAGCATCAGACCAACCTGACCAATAAGTACCTGCTGCAGTGGTTGAATCCGCCTACTTGTAATTGTTTTACGTGAAAAGACTATAGAACGAAAATTTAACTTATGCCACTACAACATTCAAAATCGATAGGCAATAAAAAACCCCAACATCCTGTTGAGGTTTTTCAAATTTCGTATCAAGTACAACTCCTGTCGTACCCTGTATATCCATATACAACGTGTTTCCTTACGTCTTTCAGAAGAAACTTCCTGTTCCTCGCTACAAGACCTATATTAATAGAAACAGTGCAACAACATAAGACGCCAAAAACCTCACATTTTGTAAGCCAAAACGTACAAAATCTTTCGACATAAAAAAGAACCCCTTAGGGCTCTTTTTTATACACATCAATACTTAGAACTCTGCATTAAATGCTTGGCTGAGTGCCTGATCCACTTCAGAAAAATCATTGGTCAATGCTTGTTCTGCATCTTCTGCTTCCTGACGACGACGCTCTAAGTGATACGCCAAACCAGTACCTGCAGGAATCAAACGACCTACAACTACGTTCTCTTTCAAGCCACGTAAATCATCTTCTTTACCTGTCACCGCAGCTTCAGTCAAGACACGTGTGGTTTCTTGGAACGATGCCGCAGAGATAAACGAATCGGTAGAAAGCGACGCTTTGGTAATCCCCATCAATTGACGTTCAAATTTCGCTGGGAATTTGTTTTGTGCCAAGAGTGCCTGATTTTCCTGTACTACACGGATGTAGTCCACTTGTTCGCCTTTGATAAAGCTTGAATCCGCACCATCGGTAATTTCAACTTTACGCAGCATTTGACGTACGATGACTTCAATATGTTTATCGTTGATTTTTACCCCTTGCAAACGATAAACGTCTTGTACTTCGTTCACAATATAGTTGGTTAATGCAACTTCACCTTTCAAGCGTAAGATATCATGAGGGTTTTGTGGACCATCAGAAATAGTTTCACCACGCTCAACACGTTCACCTTCAAACATGTTGATTTGTCGCCATTTTGGAATCAATTCTTCGTAAATTTCTGAACCATCATCAGGGGTAATCACTAAGCGATTCTTACCCTTGGTTTCTTTACCAAAGCTGACAATACCCGACACTTCTGCCAAAATTGCAGATTCTTTAGGCTTACGTGCTTCGAATAAATCCGCAACACGTGGCAGACCACCTGTGATGTCACGCGTACGTGACGTTTCTTGTGGTACACGACCAATAATGTCACCGACACCAATGGTTTCACCATCGCGTACTGTGATGATGGTATTTTGCGGCAAGAAGTAGAATTGTTCTTCACCTTCTGCTGTATCCAACACAATCGCAGGACGCAAATCTTTACCAGAAGCAGGACGTGACGTTACAGGTAGAATTTCTACCGTACTCATCCCTGTTGCATCATCAGTTTTTGAGGTTGCTGTTACACCATCAGCAATCTGGCTAAAGCGTACTTTACCAGCAACTTCTGTGACCAATGGATGTGTATGTGGATCCCATGTCGCCACGATACCACCACCTTCAACTGCTTCGCCATCCTTCAGCAGGATAGATGCACCATAAGGCAGTTTATAACGCTCACGCTCACGACCCAAATCATCGGCAATACCAATTTCACCTGAACGAGAAATGGACACCAAGTGACCTTTGGCATGTTGTACGGTTTTCACATTATGGAAACGTACAGCACCTTTGTTACGCACTTGGATGCTATTGGCCGCAGAAGTTCGGCTTGCCGCACCACCGACGTGGAAGGTACGCATGGTCAGCTGTGTACCTGGTTCACCAATGGATTGTGCCGCCATTACCCCGACAGACTCACCTGGATTGACCAGATGACCTCGAGCCAAGTCACGACCATAACATTTCGCACACACCCCAAAGCTTGCATCACAGTTCACTACGGAGCGAACTTTAATTTCATCGACACCAGCATCTTCAATTTCTGAAGCAACTTTCTCATCAATGAATAAGTTACGTGGGAATAGAACTTCATCTGTACCCAAACGCTTCACATCTTCAGCAACCACACGACCTAATACACGGTCACGTAATGGCTCAATCACGTCACCACCTTGAATAAATGGTGTCATTACCAGGCCAGCTAACGTACCACAATCAGATTCGGTAATCACCAAATCTTGTGCAACATCAACCAAACGACGCGTTAAGTAACCAGAGTTCGCCGTCTTAAGTGCTGTATCGGCCAAACCTTTACGTGCACCGTGTGTGGAAATAAAGTACTGAAGTACCGTCAAACCTTCACGGAAGTTGGCTTTAATTGGGGTTTCAATGATCGAACCATCTGGTTTTGCCATCAAACCACGCATACCTGCAAGCTGACGAATCTGTGCTGCACTACCACGAGCACCAGAGTCCGACATCATGTAGATTGAGTTGAAGGATTTTTGCTTCTCGTCTTCACCCTGTTTGTTTTTCACAGTGGTAAAAGACAAGTTGTCCATCATCGCTTTGGCAACTTGATCGTTGGTACGTGCCCAAATATCGACCACTTTGTTATAACGTTCACCTGCAGTCACAAAACCTTGCTCAAATTGATGCTCAATTTCACGCACTTCTGCTTCTGCTTTTTCAATAATGGAGTATTTCGCTGGTGGAATCACCATATCTTCCATACCAACAGACACACCTGAACGTGTCGCTTGACGGAAACCGAGATACATCAATTGGTCAGCAAAAATTACCGTGTCTTTCAGACCCAATTTACGATAGCACGAGTTGATGAGTTTTGAGATGTTTTTCTTGGTCATCTCAAGGTTGATCATGTCAAAACTTAAACCTGCTGGTACAACTTCCCAGAGTAAACAACGACCAGGTGTGGTATCGACAACAAGTGTTTCTTGCAGACGTTCACCATTTTCACTAATCACTGTTTGGTGTACACGGACTTTTACACGTGCGTGCATCGCCACTTGACCCGTTGCCAAAGCACGGTTTACTTCATGCGTATCTGCAAAGATCATGCCTTCACCTTTGGCATTGATTGCATCACGGGTGATGTAGTACAAGCCTAAGACCACGTCCTGAGAAGGTACGATAATTGGCTCACCGTTCGCAGGTGACAGAATATTGTTGGTTGACATCATCAAGGCACGAGCTTCAAGCTGCGCTTCCAAAGTCAATGGCACGTGTACCGCCATTTGGTCACCGTCGAAGTCGGCGTTAAATGCCGCACAAACCAATGGATGCAAACGGATGGCTTTACCTTCAATCAATACAGGTTCAAAGGCTTGCAAACCCAAACGGTGCAGTGTTGGTGCACGGTTCAACATCACAGGATGCTGGCGAATCACGTGTGCTAAAACATCCCACACTTCTGGTGTTTCACGCTCAACCATTTTTTTGGCAGCTTTAATCGTGGTAGCCTGACCTGATGCCTGCAATTTGGCAAAAATAAACGGCTTAAACAATTCAAGTGCCATCTTCTTCGGTAAACCACATTGATGCAGACGTAATGTCGGCCCGACGGTAATCACCGAACGACCCGAATAATCGACACGTTTACCGAGCAAGTTTTGACGGAAACGACCTTGCTTACCTTTAATCATATCGGCTAAAGATTTAAGCGGACGCTTGTTTGAACCTGTAATAGCACGACCACGACGACCGTTATCCAGCAACGCATCCACAGACTCTTGTAACATACGTTTTTCGTTACGTACAATAATGTCTGGTGCAGCCAAATCTAATAAACGCTTCAAACGGTTATTACGGTTAATCACTCGACGATACAAATCATTCAAATCTGAAGTCGCAAAACGACCACCTTCAAGTGGTACTAACGGACGAAGGTCTGGTGGAAGTACTGGAAGTACATTCATCACCATCCATTCAGGTTTGTTTTTCGAGTCTTTAAACGCTTCCATCAATTTCAAGCGTTTAGACATCTTTTTCAACTTGGTTTCAGAAGATGTTTGTGGAATTTCTTCACGCAACCGTGAAATTTCATTTTCCAAATCAATATCTTTTAACAAATCCTGAATCGCTTCAGCACCCATTTTTGCGGCAAATTCATCACCGTATTCTTCCAGTGCATTGTAATATTCTTCATCGGTCAATAACTGATATTTTTCCAATGTGGTCATGCCTGGGTCAGTCACCACATAAGATTCAAAATACAAGACACGTTCAATATCACGCAGCGTCATGTCTAACAATAGACCGATACGGGACGGTAATGATTTTAAGAACCAGATGTGTGCAACAGGTGATGCAAGCTCAATATGCCCCATACGCTCACGACGTACTTTGGCAGTGGTCACTTCTACACCACATTTTTCACAAATCACGCCTTTAAATTTCATCCGCTTGTATTTGCCACACAAGCATTCATAATCTTTGACTGGACCAAAAATTTTGGCACAGAATAAGCCATCACGTTCTGGTTTAAAGGTACGATAATTAATGGTTTCTGGCTTTTTAACTTCACCATGCGACCACGATTTAATCACTTCTGGCGATGCCAAACCAATACGGATACGATCGAACTCAATCGGTGTATGACCATCTGAGTCCGTTTTTTTACGCATGATATCGAGCAAGTCTTTCAATTTTTTTCTCCGTGTGTCGAGGAACAACGTTCACTCGACTGGGTCACAAATATTGTTTTTACTGAAATTATGAAATCTCCCCTAGCCCCTCTTTGAAAAGAGGGGAACTTCCCCCTTTAACAAAGGGGGATTGAGGGGGATTTAGTCACCATTTTTCAGTTCAATGTTGATACCTAAAGAACGGATCTCTTTAGTCAATACGTTAAACGATTCTGGCATACCTGGATCCATATAATGGTTTCCATCTACAATATTCTTATAGATGCGAGTACGACCTTCCACGTCATCCGACTTCACAGTCAGCATTTCTTGCAGGGTATAAGCTGCACCATAAGCTTCAAGAGCCCAGACCTCCATCTCCCCGAAACGCTGACCACCGAATTGAGCTTTACCACCCAATGGCTGTTGCGTCACAAGAGAATAAGAACCCGTAGAACGTGCGTGCATCTTATCATCCACCAAGTGGTTGAGTTTGAGCATGTACATGTAACCTACAGTGACTGGACGGTCAAAACGTTCACCTGTACGCCCATCATAAAGGACTTGCTGTCCTGTACGTGGCAACTCGGCAAGCTCAAGGAGTTCCTTGATTTGTGACTCTTTTGCACCATCAAAAACTGGGGTTGCAATTGGTACGCCACCACTTAGGTTGCCTGCAAGTTTTAAGATTTCATCATCAGACAAGGTATCCAACTCTTCTTGCTCACCACCAACTTTATTATAAATCTTATCCATAAAGTCACGAAGTTCGGCAATACTACGCTGCTGCTTCACCATCTTGTCGATTTGTTCGCCCAAACCTTTGGCTGCCAAACCTAGATGTGTCTCCAAAATCTGCCCCACGTTCATACGTGATGGTACACCCAATGGGTTAAGTACCACATCCACAGGCACACCATTGGCATCATGCGGCATATCTTCTACAGGTAAGATGTTAGAGACCACACCTTTGTTACCATGACGACCTGCCATCTTATCACCCGGTTGGATACGACGTTTCACCGCAAGATAGACTTTAACAACTTTGAGTACACCGTGAGTCAGCTCATCACCTTGTGCGATTTTGCGTTTTTTCTCGGCAAATTTTTCATCAATTTCTGAGCTTTTCTCTTGTAAGAACGTCAAAATTTGTGCCAAACGCTCCGCAATCGCTTCATCCGCAGGTTGGATTTCTTTCAAGTCCACCAATTCAAGACCAGATAGCAATTCTTCGGTCAGTGTGTCACCACGTTTCGTCGTACCACCACCATTTGACATTTGACCCTTTAACAAACGTACCATACGTTCACGAGCCGCTTCTTCAAAGATTTTAAATTCTTCTTTCAAGTCTTTACGATAAGCATCTAACTGTGCTTTTTCAATCGCCAATGCACGCTCATCTTTTTCCACACCATCACGAGTGAAGACTTGAACGTCAATCACTGTACCTTTAGTGCCAGATGGAACACGCAAAGAAGAATCTTTGACATCGGCAGCTTTTTCACCAAAAATTGCACGCAGCAATTTTTCTTCTGGTGTCAATTGTGTTTCACCTTTTGGCGTCACTTTACCGACCAAAATATCACCAGCAGTCACTTCAGCACCGATATAGACGATACCTGATTCATCCAATTTCGATAATGCAGCCTCACCGACATTTGGAATATCGCCAGTGATTTCTTCAATACCAAGTTTGGTATCACGTGCCACACAAGACAACTCTTGAATATGAATCGAGGTTAAACGGTCTTCTTGTAATACACGCTCTGATAACAAAATCGAGTCTTCGTAGTTAAAGCCATTCCACGTCATAAATGCAACACGCATATTTTGACCCAGTGCCAACTCACCCATATCGGTTGAAGGACCATCGGCAAGAACATCACCACGAGCAACCACATCACCTTGATTGACGATAATATTTTGGTTAATACAGGTATTTTGGTTCGAGCGGGTATATTTAATCAGGTTGTAAATATCAACCCCTGCTTCCCCTGCCACCATTTCATCTTCATTGACACGAATCACGATACGAGAAGCATCAACATAGTCGATTTTACCACCACGACCTGCAATCACACACACGCCAGAGTCACGTGCTACGTGACGCTCCATCCCTGTACCGACCAATGGCTTATCGGCACGTAGCGTTGGAACGGCTTGACGTTGCATGTTCGAACCCATCAAGGCACGGTTGGCATCATCGTGCTCAAGGAATGGAATCAATGATGCTGCAATCGAAACCACCTGTTGCGGTGATACATCCATATGTGTCACTTTTTCTGGCAACATACGCACAAATTCACCATGGTGACGAACTGATACCACTTCTTCAAGCAAATTGCCTTCGCTATCGACTGCCGAATCCGCCTGTGCAATCACCGTACCGACTTCTTCAATCGCAGAAAGATACTCGATTTCATCCGTCACACGACCATCAACCACTTTACGATATGGGGTTTCTAGGAAACCAAAATCGTTGGTTTTTGCATAGGTTGAAAGTGAGTTGATCAAACCAATGTTTGGACCTTCAGGCGTTTCGATTGGACAAACACGACCATAATGCGTTTGATGTACGTCACGAACCTCGAAGCCTGCACGTTCACGAGTCAAACCGCCAGGCCCAAGTGCAGAGACACGACGCTTATGGGTAATCTCAGACAATGGATTATTCTGATCCATAAACTGAGACAATTGGCTTGAACCAAAAAATTCTTTGATTGCCGCAGCCACAGGTTTGGCATTAATCAAATCTTGTGGAGACAAATTATCTGTTTCTGCTTGGCTTAAACGCTCTTTAACCGCACGCTCAACACGCACTAAACCGACACGGAATTGGTTTTCTGTCATTTCACCGACTGAACGAACACGACGGTTACCCAAGTGGTCGATATCATCGACTTCACCTCTACCATTACGGATTTCAACCAATGTCCGCAGTACATCAATAATATCATCGTGTGATAAAATCCCTTCAACCTGACGTGTTTTATGATCTGTACCGACTTCGTACGGACGACCTAAACGACGATTAAATTTCATCCGACCCACAGGGGACAAATCATAACGCTCTGGACTAAAGAACAGGTTATTAAATAAATTGTCTGCTGCTTCTTTGGTTGGTGGCTCACCTGGACGCATGACCTTATAGATTTCAACCAGTGCTTCATCACGGTCACGCACCACATCAGCACGAACGGTATCAGCAATGAATGAACCACGATCGATATCATTGGTAAACAGGATATTAAACTGTTTGACCCCTGCTTCGGCAATTTTCACCAGAATATCATGAGAAATGACCGTATTCGCAGGTAATACCTGACCATCTTTTAAGCTAATATCTTCAGCAGTAATACGTTCATACAAATATTCATCTGGAACAGGCAATTTGCTTAAATTCGCCGCTTCCATCTGACGCACATGACGGGCATTAATACGTTTACCCTGTTCAACAATGACTTTACCTGCTTCGTCGCTAATATCAAACTGCGCCATTTCACCACGTAAACGCTCTGGCACTAAGTCAATTTGATAACTACCCAAATCAATATACACTGGCACTTTTTCATAGAACAAATCAAGAATTTGCTCTGTAGAATATTCCAGCGCACGTAAAATCACCGATGCCAGTAATTTACGACGACGGTCAATACGTACATAAACCAAATCTTTCGCATCAAATTCAAAGTCTAACCATGAACCACGGTAAGGGATAATTCGTGCAGAATACAATACTTTACCGCTAGAGTGCGTCTTACCTTTATCGTGATCAAAGAACACGCCTGGTGAACGGTGTAATTGCGACACAATGACACGCTCAGTACCATTAATCACGAATGTTCCGTTATCGGTCATGAGTGGCATTTCACCCATATAGACTTCCTGCTCACGAACATCCTTGATGGCTTTGCTATCTCGGTCACGCAAAATCAGGCGAATTTTGACCCGCATTGGTGCAGCATAGGTTGAGCCACGCAAAATACACTCACGTACATCAAATTCAGGCTTGCCAAGTGTGTACTCCACAAACTCCAAAGCCGCATTTCCTGAATAGCTTTCAATCGGAAATACCGAACGGAATGCTGCCTGTAAGCCTATATCATCCCGATTCTTTGGAGATTTACCACCTTGTAAAAATGTTCGATACGAGTCCACCTGAATGGAAAGCAAGTATGGAACATCCATAATATTGGGCAAATTACCAAAATTTTTGCGGATCCGTTTCTTTTCGGTATAAGAGTATGCCATCTGGATTCCTCGGACAGTTATCTGAATTTGCCTGCAGAACAAATTCAGGAAGTGATCATGCGGTCAAACGACCATTGCTTTTTTCAATGCTGCAAAAACAAAAGCGATAATTAAATGTTTAGCAATATTTTCAGAAAAAACATTGCTAAACACTCATTTACACCACTTTTTGCACACTATACCAACAATCGATAAAAAGTGAGCCGACTATTGTAACGCAAAAAGGCTGATGACCCAAGAGCCACCAGCCATTTTTGGAGTCAATTTTTAACAATTGACTCCTTTTAGAATTACTTAAGTGTAACTGTAGCACCAGCTTCTTCAAGCTTCTTCTTAAGCTCTTCGCCTTCTTCTTTAGACACGCCTTCTTTAAGAACAGCAGGTGCACCTTCAACAAGATCTTTTGCTTCTTTAAGACCAAGACCTGTTGCTTCACGAACAGCTTTAATTACCGCTACTTTGTTCGCACCGAAAGAAGTCAATTCAACATTGAATTCAGTTTGTTCTTCAGCCGCAGCAGCACCAGCGCCTGGAGCAGCAGCAACCGCTACAGCAGCAGCAGATACGTTAAAACGCTCTTCAAATGCTTTGATTAAATCAACAAGTTCAATAACTTTTAATTCAGCAACTGCGTCTAAGATTTGTTCGTTTGTTAAAGCCATGAGAATAACTCCAAATGGATATTGAATGGTGTGAAAATAGGATTAAGCCGCTTCTGACTCGTTTTTCTCTTGGAGCGCTGTAAGTAAGCGACCCAATTT
>SSHE01000062.1 GCA_008017315.1 Acinetobacter sp. | reverse complement strand
GCAAGAAGTACGTGCTCTCTGGTTTGTGGCAATGGACCATCGTTTGCAGCAACTACAAGAATAGCACCGTCAACCTGTGCGGCACCGGTGATCATGTTCTTAACGTAGTCGGCGTGACCTGGCATGTCGACGTGTGCGTAGTGACGCTTCTCTGATTCATATTCTTGGTGAGAAGTAGCAATGGTAATACCACGTGCTTTTTCTTCTGGAGCAGAGTCAATTGCAGCGTAGTCTTTTGCCTCACCACCGAACTTCTTCGCACATACAGTTGCGATCGCAGCCGTTAAAGTGGTTTTACCGTGGTCAACGTGACCGATTGTACCCACGTTTACGTGTGGTTTATTACGTTCAAACTTGGCCTTTGCCATGATGTTCTTCCTTTTTCAACTGCTCATGAGGGCTACCCATGAGCATTGGTTTATTAACTAAAAATTAGTTGGCTAATATAATAATCGAAAGATTATTCGTCGTCACCTTTTTTACCGCCAGATTGGAATTTAGCGATAATGCCTTCCGCCACGTTACGAGGCGTTTCAGCATATTTTGAAAATTCCATCGAGTAAGTCGCACGACCTTGCGACATAGAACGCATTTGCGTTGCATAACCAAACATCTCAGCCAATGGAACTTCTGCTTTAATGGCTTTGGTACCACCAGGTAAATCGTCCATACCTTGAACCATACCACGACGACGGTTTAAGTCACCCATGATATCACCCATGTAGTCTTCAGGCGTTTCTACTTCAACTTTCATGATTGGTTCAAGAAGAACAGGATCTGCTTTCATGAAACCATCACGGAAGGCATAAGAACCTGCCATTTTGAACGATAATTCGTCAGAATCGACATCGTGGTAAGAACCATCAAATAATGTCGCTTTGATACCCACCACAGGGTAACCAGCCAAGACACCATTCTTCATACGCTCTTGAATACCTTTATCGACAGCACCAAAGAATTCTTTAGGTACGACACCACCGACAACTTCTTCTACGAACTCGTATTCCTTACCAGTTTCATCAACATCAAGTGGTTCTAAGCGAACATACACGTGACCGAATTTACCTTTACCACCTGTTTGACGAACAAATTTACCTTCTTGTTCAACAGATTTTTTAATCGTTTCACGGTAAGCAACCATTGGTTTACCAATGTTCGCTTCAACACCAAATTCACGTTTCATACGATCAACGATGATGTCAAGGTGAAGTTCACCCATACCTGCAATAATGGTTTGACCGGACTCTTCATCAGTACGCACACGGAACGATGGATCTTCTTTCGCCAAACGACCAAGTGCGATAGACATCTTCTCTTGGTCAGCTTTTGTCTTAGGCTCTACAGCTAAAGAAATTACTGGCTCAGGGAATTCCATACGCTCTAATGTAATGATATTTTTCTCATCACACAATGTATCACCTGTGGTCACGTCTTTTAGACCTACACACGCTGCGATATCACCTGCACGGATTTCTTCAACATCCATACGTTCGTTGGCGTGCATCTGTACAATACGACCGATACGTTCACGCTTAGACTTCACAGGGTTATATACTGGGTCACCTTGTTTAAGTACACCAGAATACACACGTACGAAGGTTAAGTTACCCACGAACTTATCATTCATGATTTTGAATGCAAGTGCCGCAAACGGTGCTTCGTCGGATGCTTCACGAGATGCTTCGGTCTCGTCTTTGTCGTCAAGTACACCTTTAATGGCTTCAACGTCATTTGGTGCTGGTAAAAATTCAATTACCGCATCCAGCATACGTTGTACACCTTTGTTCTTGAACGCAGAACCACAAAGCATTGGTTGAATTTCTGATGCCAAAGTACGAGCACGCAAACCAGCTTTGATCTCTTCTTTGGAAAGCTCACCTTCTTCTAGGTACTTATCCATCAATTCTTCAGATGCTTCAGCAGCCGCTTCTATCATGTTGGTACGCCATTCTTCAGCAGTAGCAACGAGGTCAGCTGGAATATCACCGTATTCAAACTTCATACCTTGAGATGCTTCATCCCAGATAATCGCTTTCATTTCGATAAGATCAATTACACCTGCAAAGGTATCTTCCGCACCGACTGGAACAACGATAGGTACAGGATTTGCACCAAGGCGTGTTTTCATTTGTTCAACTACACGGAAGAAGTTGGCACCTGTACGATCCATCTTGTTCACGAATGCCAAACGAGGTACTTTATATTTGTTTGCTTGACGCCATACAGTTTCAGACTGTGGTTGCACACCACCAACTGCACAGTACACCATGCACGCACCATCAAGTACACGCATAGAACGTTCTACTTCAATGGTAAAATCAACGTGTCCTGGGGTATCAATCACGTTGATACGGTGTTGTTCAAATTGGTTACCCATACCTGACCACATACAAGTCGTCGCAGCAGAGGTAATGGTAATACCACGTTCTTGCTCTTGTTCCATCCAGTCCATTGTTGCTGCACCATCATGTACTTCACCAATTTTGTGAGATACACCTGTGTAGAACAAAATACGTTCAGAGGTTGTTGTTTTACCTGCGTCAATGTGCGCAGAGATACCGATATTACGATAACGAGAAAGAGGGGTTTGGCGAGCCATGATGCTACATTCCTAAATATTATTTCTAAAACAGGACGCACTAAATTTTCTCAATTTAGTGCACTGAGATGACAGCATCATGAAAGCTACTACCATCTTTCCTGAAAAGCCAACTTAACCGCTTAGAAACGGTAGTGAGAGAAGGCTTTGTTGGCTTCAGCCATACGATGCACGTCATCACGTTTTTTAACCGCAGCACCTTTGCCTTCAGCTGCATCAAGCAACTCACCAGCAAGACGTAAAGCCATGGTTTTTTCAGAACGTTTCACAGCAGCATCTACTAACCAACGCATAGCTAGAGCAGTACGACGGGATGGGCGTACTTCCATAGGTACTTGATAAGTAGCACCACCGACACGGCGTGCTTTTACTTCGACCATTGGGCGAACTTTTTCAAGAGTTGTCTCGAAAAATTCAACTGGATCTACTTTGCTTTTTTCTTGAACACGTTCCAAAGCACCATAAACAATGCTTTCTGCAATTGATTTTTTACCATCTTGCATCACGTGGTTCATGAATTTAGCGATGGTTTGGCTACCGAACTTAGGATCTGGAAGAATCTCACGGGCAGCGACTACGCGACGTCTTGGCATGTTAATACACCTAATATTATGACACTTCAGGATAATCCAGCAGTTTGTACGAGTGTCATGTACACGACGCTGGCCTTACTATACGTCGCTTAAATTTCAAATTTTACAATTCAAACAAGCGAAACGCTAAAGGATTGCTTGGGCAACAAGCTAAGATTATTTCTTAGGACGTTTTGCACCATATTTAGAACGCGACTGGTTACGATTTTTTACGCCAGCACAGTCTAAAGAACCACGAACGGTATGGTAACGTACACCTGGTAAGTCTTTAACACGACCACCACGGATAAGCACAACACTGTGCTCTTGTAAGTTATGACCTTCACCACCGATATAGCTTGATACTTCAAAACCAGAAGTTAAGCGTACACGGCAAACCTTACGCATTGCTGAGTTTGGTTTTTTAGGAGTAGTCGTATATACACGTGTACATACACCACGGCGTTGTGGACAAGCCTTCAACGCAGGAACTTTTGATTTTTCAATCAAAGTTGTACGACCCTTACGGATCAGCTGATTTGTTGTTGCCATATGGCAATTCTCCCGTGATTAAACAACCTTAAAAATTAGACACTTTTTAAGGGCATGGAATTGTAGTCTATCTATGAATGATGGTCAATAACTGCAACCTATCCACCGTTACACAATGTAAAAAAAATCACATGACCATTGATGTGATTTTTGAACTACCAACAGATGCTCAATCTTGATGATCTGACTCTTCTTTGGTCGTTCTGGTACTGGTTTTATTTGTTGCTGTTTTGCTTGTCGCTGTACGCCGTTTACGTGGCATTTTTACCTTAGGTGTATCCTCTATATGCTGCACTACCACATCAGGCTGCTCCACAGGCATTTGCTCTGTCATGACTGCCTGCTGTTGTATTCCCGTAGTGTCTGTCTGTTCCACACTATGCTCTGTAGGTATCGGGGCTATCGACGATAGTGCGTCTTGTATTTCTGGTAATAGCTGCACCTTGGCGGCTTGTGCACGATAGTAGGCTTCTAATACCGAAATATCCTGTTCCTGATGTTGCAATAAATAGGTTCTGGCATGAGAGAAAATTTCATGTGCCTGTTCCGCCACCTCATCAATCAAACGTACATTATACAACACACCAACCGCACCAGATAATAACGGAGTAGCATATTTTAATATGCTCATTTTATTTAAAATATTGAGTGCCGCCCATTTATAATTCCCTTCATCATCGGTCATTTTGTGGTGAAATTGCTCGATCGTATAATGACTATTAAAGAAATTTTGCAATTGCTGATAATCACCTGTATGCAGTACCTGTTTTAGGGTTCTTAAGCCAAGAAAAATCACCTGTTTTTCAGCAATCAAACCCAAATCGGCTTGTGCTAAAACATGATAAACCGCCTGACAATCTTCTTCATTGTCTAGCTCAAAGCCATATACTCGACCAATTTCATAAATGGTTTTTAGCGACAATATGACCGATATAGGCAAATCTATAGCCGAACCAACCAATCCCAGCATTCCACTCACGCCACCTTGCACCGCAGCAAAAATTTTGGTCATTTCCTTAAGTGCATTACCTGCACGGTAAGAACGCTCTGGGTCGTGTTGTAACTCTTGAATCGCCTTACAACCTGTTGCAGATAGCACCTTTTCTGTCGTCGCCCAGTTGCCTGCAAATTCATTGAGAAGCTCTAAAATTTCATCAGCAGCCTGATCCATACCATTAGGCAAAACCAAATGAGAAATTTTATTCACTGTATGATAGCGTTTACCTAATAGCTGCTGAGTGATATTGGGAAATTGATGACGAAATAATTGTTGAACATCCCGATAATCCACATCAAATGCCCCTCGTTGATACGCTTGCCCCTCAACAATCTGCCCTACATCTTGGTTAAGCTGAAATTTCTCTACAGGCTCTTTTGTCATTTTTTGTGCAGACCTCACCCCAAACAATGTCATTTTTTTCGCTTGCTGACGAACCTGATCAAATATTGCTGTTTTTTTACTCATTATACCTACTCTATTTTCATATCCCTAAAAAGATTAAAAGAAATTTCCAGCGTTCTTGCAACCCACTTTCTGTTATCTTTGCAATTCTTTTCCATCTCGCCAATGAGGAACATACACACCTTAAATTGCACATTCAAGCAAAAACATCATGTTTTACCATTGCAGCAATGCAAAAAAACCATTTAAATATTCACAGTTATATGTGGATACAAAGGGCTTTACATGAATCGTCGTGTTGTGATTACGGGTATGGGAATTAACTCATGTATTGGTAATACCTTAGATGAAGTGACCCACTCATTGAAACATGGTATTTCAGGTACATGTTTAAATCCCATCTATGCGGAATTAAATTTTAAAAGCCATGTGAGTGCAGCCGCCAAACAGGATTTTGAGCATATTGATCGTAAATTAAAGCGATTTATGGGTGTATGTGCGATGTATGCCTACAATGCCGCAGTTGCCGCAGTCCAACATGCAGGTTTAAGCGTAGAAGATTTAGCACACAATCCACGTTATGGCATTACAGGGGGGAGTGGTGGCAATTCTACCGCATCGGTTGCCGAAGCTGCCAACATACTGGCAGATAAAGGAGCTCGCAAAGTCAGTGCATTTTTTGTACCACGCAATATGAGCAATACCATTACCGCCAATGTCGGTGTTGCCTTTAAATTACAAGGCATTTCACATTCTATCTCCAGTGCCTGTGCAACCTCTGCTGATGCGATTGGCTATGCTTACAATCTTATTCAACTCGGCAAACAAGATTTAATGCTTGCTGGTGGCGGTGAAGAAGATCATTGGTCTCAAAGCATTTTATTTGATGCAATGGGGGCATTAAGCTCAAAATATAATAATGTCGCTGCAACAGCTTCCCGCCCCTATTCCAAAGACCGTGATGGTTTTGTGATTGCGGGTGGTGGCGGTTTTGTAGTACTGGAATCACTGGAACATGCTCAGGCACGTGGGGCAAAGATTATTGCCGAAATCGTCGCTTATGCTGCCAATAGTGATGGTACGGATATGGTTGCACCCAGTGGTGAAGGTGCAACACGTTGTATCTTGATGGCATTGGATGAAGCCAAACAACATGGTATTGATAAAATTGACTATATCAACACCCATGGAACTTCCACCCCAGCAGGTGATGTGACGGAATTAAAAGCCATGCAACGTGCCTTTGGCGAAGGTCAAGTCCCTCCCCTTAGCTCCACCAAATCCATGACAGGTCATAGCCTAGGTGCAGCAGGTGTGCAGGAAGCCATTTACTCTCTATTGATGATGCAAAATGATTTCATTGCACCCAATATCAATGTCACAGAACTCGATGAAGGCACTCAGGGTTTTGACATTGTACTTGAAAAACGGGATGCACAACTCAATACAGTCATGAGTAACAGTTTTGGTTTTGGTGGCGTAAATGCCTGTCTCATCTTTAAAAAATGGACTGACTAATGGATACCCTATCTGATGCATTTTTATGGGTAAAAGCCTTGCATATTATCGCCGTGGTCTGTTGGTTTGCAGCACTCTTTTACCTACCACGATTGTATGTTTACCATGCGATGAGTGAGGATGACATTAGCCATCAACGCTTTCAAATCATGGAGCGTAAACTTTATCGTGGTATCATGATGCCCTCTATGCTCATCACGCTGATTACCGCACATTTTTTGGTGGATTGGGGAGATGCAACACAGCACTATCACCAAGCACTTTGGTTTTATCTCAAAGTCTCCTTGGTTGGCTTGCTGGTGGTCTATCATTTTCTTTGCGGCTATTACCGTAAAAAACTGATTGAAAACGCCCATTATAAATCGCATAAATTCTGGCGATTCTTTAATGAATTACCTACAGTCATTCTGCTGGCGTGTGTCATTTTAGTGGTGGTTAAACCTCAATTTTAAGGATCAGAATCATGCGTCCTACTGTGTTATGCTTTTCAGGTTTAGACCCATCTGGCGGAGCTGGATTACAAGCGGATATCGAAGCGATTGGACAAAGCGGTTCACATGCTGCGATTGCCTGTACAGCGCTCACCATTCAAAACTCCCAGCAGGTCTTTGGCTTTAAAGCCACATCAAAACAGCTTTTGCTTGCTCAAGCCAATGCGGTGATCCATGATTTACCCATTAATACGGTCAAATCAGGCATGTTAGGCACAACCGAAAATATTGCCGCCTTAGCAGAATTTTTAAGCCAACATGCCGAATTAAAATACGTGCTTGACCCTGTACTGGCTGCCAATAGCGGCGGTCATCTCGGTGATATGGCAACATTGGTTGAGGCATTTAAAGTCCTCATTCCTCGTGCAACTTTAATGACACCCAATACCGTGGAATTACGAGCTTTAACAGATTGTGATGATTTACACGAAGCGACCGATAAAATTTTTGAATTGGGTGCAAAAGCAGTACTGGTGAAAGGTGGGCATGAAAAATTCCCTGCAGATCTTCTCATTAATCGTTTATATATTGATGGTAAGCTAGTACACGAAAGCGAATGCCCTCGCCTAGATGGCGAATACCATGGTTCTGGTTGCTCCTTAGCCAGCTTTATCGCTGGTCGTTTGGCCTTAAATGACACTTTAATTAAAGCTGTGGATATTGCTGAAAAATGGCTATTTCGGGCTTTGGAACGTGCAGATGTGCCACACCTTGACGGACAAAGAATGCCAAGACGGTTTATCTGACATAAAAAAAGCCGCCGAAGCGACTCTTTGAGCATAGGGATAAAACCGTATGCTTAAGCTAATTTTGCGGTAATGTACTCTACCGCAGATTGCACTGTGGTGATTGCATTTGAATCTTCATCTGGAATGGTAATATCAAAGTCATTTTCAAAAGACATGACCAGTTCAACTAGGTCTAATGAATCTGCACCTAAATCATCCATAAAAGATGCTTCATTTTTAATATCTTCCGCTTTAATACCAAGTTGTTCTGCAACTGCTTGTTTAACGCGTTGTTCGATATCGCTCACAGGAATTCTCCTCATTGCTTGTGGCGGTTTATACTACGCCACAGTTTAATTTAAAAATAAAGATTGTCAAAGTGAATCATTGTTGATATTTCTTAACTTTAAATATCCACATCAACTCATATACATACCACCATTGACATGTAATACCGTACCTGTAATGTAACTTGCACGCTCACTGGCTAGAAAGCTCACCGCATGGGCAATATCTTGGGGCTGCCCCAAGCGATTTAAAGGGACTTGTGCAATCATTTTGTCTTTAATTGCAGCATCCAATTCATCCGTCATATCCGTGGCAATAAAACCTGGTGCAATCGCATTGACGGTAATCTGACGACTCCCCATCTCTTTGGCAAGGCTCCGACCAAAAGCTTCGATACCTGCTTTCGCTGCCGAATAATTGGTTTGTCCACCATTGGCAAAATGAGCCACCACAGAACTGATATTAATAATGCGTCCGAAACGTGCTTTGGTCATCCCTTTGAGTACACGTTTGGATAAGCGATAAACTGCCTTAAGATGCGTATTCATCACTTCATCCCAATCCTCTTCGGACAAACGCAGCAATAAATTATCTTTGGTAATACCAGCATTATTGACCAAAATCAGCACTGCACCATATTGCTGTTCAATATGGCTTACGATTTGCTCAATCGCATCGGCATCACGCACATCCAGCACTAGACCTGTACCATGCTCACCTAATGTTTGTGCAATCTGTGCTGCCCCTGCTGCCGTTGTTGCTGTACCAATGACAAACAAGCCATCTTGTACAAGTTGTTGGGCAATCGCTGCACCAATGCCACGGCTCGCCCCTGTGACCAAGGCAATGCGTTTGCTGTGTTCCATCATGCCTCTTTTCCTTCTACTGCTAAAATAGTGTGTAAAGCATCTTCAAAACGACTGACTGTATCGGTTGGCAATACCTTTTGTACAAATGGCAAGCGTTTTGCCAGATTACTCAGCACATTACCTGCACCACATTCCACTAGATAACGCATCTCTTGCTGCTCAAAAAAACTTAAGGTTTTCGTCCACTGTACCGATTGATACAATTGATGCACCAATGCCTGTTTGAGTTCATCCAAATCACCAGCAACTTGTGCATTCACATTATGGATAAGAGCAATTTTTGGCATTTGAATTTCAACCTTACCCAGTGCCTCAGCAAACTGCTCTGAAGCGACTTTCATCAATGCACAGTGTGAGGGAACAGATACGGGTAGAACAATGGCTTTTCCGCTCAATTCTTTGGCTTTTTCAATCGCAGCCTGTACAGCCTCTGTATCACCAGCAATCACGACCTGCCCTTGTGCATTAAAGTTTGCCGCTTGTACGCTACCTACACCTGCCTCCGATGCCGACTGACAAAGTGTGATCACTTGTTCATCCGATAAGCCTAAAATAGCCGCCATCGCCCCTTGACCCTGTGGCACAGCCTGTTGCATCAACTGCCCACGCAAGTGAACTAATTTTACTGCATCCGCCAGCGTTAAGGCATCGGCAGCGACTAAAGCACTATATTCGCCCAAAGAATGCCCTGCCAAATATTGCGGGACTAAGCCACCACTTTCTAGCCACACTTGCCAAATCGCAATGCTGGCGGTGAGTAATGCAGGCTGGGTATATTGAGTTTGGTCAAGATTTTCACCTGACTGCACAATCTGCCATAGGTCGAATCCTAAAGCATCCGATGCTTCTTTAAATGTATTGACAATGGATGGAAATCGCTCAGCAAGTTCTGCCAACATGCCTATTTTTTGCGAGCCCTGCCCTGGAAAAATAAAAGCCGTATGCTGTGCCTGATTTGAATGCAAAAGGGACATAAATTTTCCTAATAACAATACTTTGGACAGTTATACTAAAAATTGACAGGGGGTCTTAAATTGATGAAAATGTAAGCGCAAACAGACACCACCAAAAAAAGACACCCATGACGACACTTAAACAAATTTTGGCTAGAATGTCTAGTACTTCTGCAACCAGGGCAAACGCACTATAAAAGTATTGCATTTTTCATAAAAAAGAGTTAGATACTGACAATTTAAATGAAACTACGCAATCCAATGGAATACTTTTCCACACTTACTGACCCAAGGCGAGAAACCTTAAATAAGCTACATCCATTGCAATCTATTGTTTTTATAGTTCTTTGTTCAACGATTTGTGGTTTTGATGTCTTGCTGGATGACCGTAACGAACGCCTAGGGGTCAAATTCTCTGACCTTGAGCTTACAGGTATTCCACATCGTATCGTGATTGGTGAAAAAGGGCTGGACGCTGGGACTTTTGAATATAAAGGTCGTCGTGATGCCGAATCCGTCAATCTTAGCAAAGATGAATTGATGGCGAAGTTGTTGGGT